>NZ_JBIAXC010000009.1:185603-239618 GCF_042896295.1 Kitasatospora sp. NPDC001309
GGGGTGGGGGGCCCGGGGGGGGGGGGGGCGGTTGCGGGGGGTGGGGGCCGGGGGCGGGGGGCCCCCCCCCCGCGGCCCCCCCCCCCCCCCGGCCGTACGTCCGTGTGGCGCCCGTCATGTGTGTGACACGGCCGCCCGGACGCCGCCGCCTGCCAAGCTGGACCGCATGACCAGAAGCAAGAGCCCGCTCGTCGTCGTGGCCGTCCTGATCCTGGCCGTGCTCGCCGGAGTCGGCTACCTGCTCGCCGGCAAGGGCGGCAGCAGCCACCCCAAGGCCGCCGCGAGCGCCACCACCACCACGGGCGCCACGGCCCCCAAGCCCTCGGCGCCCAAGCCGTCCCCGCCGGCCGGCGGCGCCCCCTCCGCGGCCGGCACCTGGGTGCCCGCCGACCCGGCGCTGGCCGACGTCTGCCGCACCAAGCTCCCCAGCCAGGCCCAGGACACCATCGGCCTGATCGCCAAGGGCGGCCCCTACCCGTACAACCGGGACGGCATCGTCTTCGAGAACCGCGAGAGCCGGCTGCCGAAGAAGGGCAACGGCTACTACCACGAGTTCACCGTGGTCACCCCGGGCTCCAACGACCGCGGCACCCGACGGGTCGTCACCGGCGGCGCGGGCGAGCAGTACTGGTCCGCCGACCACTACGCGACCTTCCAGGAGATCGACCCGCGCTGCTGAGCGGCGATTTCCCGGAAAGTACTTTCCAACTCGGAAAGAAGATGGCACAGTGGAGCCACCGTCACTTCCGAGGGGGAAGCATGAGTGACTCCGTTCCCACCCCGCCGCTGTCCGCCGCCGAGGCGCTGCGCCTGGCCGACCGGGCCGGCGCGGCCGCCCGGCGGCCGGGCGAGGTGCCCCGCTGGTACGGGCCGGCCTTCGCCTTCGCGTTCGCCGCCTACGGCCTGGGGATCGGCCAGGTCGTCGAGACCGGGCAGTTCGTGATGATCGCCGTGCTCGCGGGCGGCTTCGCCGCCCTGACCGGCGTCCTCGCCCGGGTCGCCGTGCGCAGCGACGGCATCGTCCGCCGGGGCGTGCCGGACGGCATCGGCGGCCCGGTCGCCCTCGCGGTCCTCGCGGTCTGCGCCGCGTCGGCGGCCGGGATGCTGCTCGCCTGGCAGGCCGGCGGCGGCCCGCGCTGGATCGGCGGGGCCGCCGGGCTCGCGGCGGGCCTGACCTTCTGGGTGGGCACCGACCGGCTCAACCGCCGGGTCCGGCGCTCCCAGGAGGCCGGCTGATGCCCGCCGCCCTCGACCCGCTGCTCCAGCACGCCACCCGGCTGACCGTGCTCGCCTTCCTCGGCGCCTGCCGCGAGGCCGAGTTCGGCGCCGTCCGGGACCACTGCGAGGTCTCCGACTCCGTCCTCAGCAAGGCCGCCACCGCCCTGGAGGAGGCCGGCTACCTCACGGTGAAGAAGGGGTACGTCGGCAAGCGCCCGCGCACCTGGCTCGCCGCCACCGCCGCCGGTCGCGCCGCCCTCGCCGCCCACCTCGCCGAGCTCCAGCGGCTGGTCGCCGCCGCCGAGGCGGCCGGCGCCCGACACGCCTGAGGCACCGCCGGGTTCACCGGGCCCGCCGCCAGCTGACCCGGCCGTGCGGGCCGTGCGGGCCGGTGGTGACCAGGGCGGTCAGCTCGTGCAGCACCGGCGCCGGGTCGCGGCGGAGCTGGACCGGGGTGGTGCGCACCACCGGCAGGCCGGCGCCGGCCAGCCGGTTGGCGCGGGCCAGCCCGCGTTCGTGGTCGGCCGGGCGCAGGTGGTAGGCGCGGGAGTCGATCTCCAGCGCCACGCAGGCGTGCGGCCAGTAGGCGTCCGGCACGGCCAGGAAGCGGCCGTCCAGGAACAGCACCGGATTCCACAACGGCTCCGGCAGCCCCGCGTGGGCGAGCAGCTCGCGCGCCTCGCCCTCCACCACCGAGCGCACCCCGGCGGTGAGGTCCTCCACCACCCGGGCCACCTGCGGCAGCGCCAGTGCTCCCGGCCGGGCGAGCAACTGGTCCAGCAGCTCGCCGAGTTCGCAGTGCCGTCGCTGCACCGCCTCGGCGCACAGCGCCCGGAACCGGCGCTGCCCGGTCTCCCTCGGCGCCAGATCCGCCAGCGCCCGCGCGACCGGGGCGCTCCACAGCCCGTCGTCCCGCTCGAAGCCGCCCGGCATCACCCCGGACGACCGGTGGATCCGGACGAACTCCCGCTCCCTGACCCGGCGTTGGCCGGGGATCAGGACGTCGACCTCGGTCAGGTCGGCCGGATGCCCGGCGCTCGGCAGCCCGGCGTCCGCCAGTACCGCGAACCCGGTCAGCAGCACCTCGCCGGGCTGCTCCTGCCGCCCCTTCGGACTCGCGTACGCCAGGGCCGCCCGGAGTTTCTGATGACTCGTCAACCTCCCGTTCTGCAGGCAGATCACCCGCGGCAGCACCTGCTGCCAGGGCCCGCCCGGCCGCAGCCGGTGGGCGATCGTGCCGGAGGGCACGCCGAGCCGGCGCAGCTGCGCCCGGGTGGCGATGTGCTGCTGGTCGGCGCCGAGCAGGGCGACGGGGTCGAGCGGATGCGCGCGGGTCATACCCCGGTGCTGCCCGCCCGGATCGGAGGTATGCGAAACATCCCTCGTCAGGGGCCTTCCGGTAACGATGTTGACGAATCGGAGGCCGATCCGCTGTGCTGGAGGCACATGATGACCGAACCCAACGGCCCCGCGCTGGACGCGCTCAACGGCCTCTCCGTCGGTGACGCCCTCGGCGCCCAGTTCTTCGTCCCGGAAACCGCCCGGGCCCACTTCGCCTCCCGCACCGAACCGCCCGGCCCCTGGCCGTGGACCGACGACACCGAGATGGCCTGCTCGGTGTACGCCGCCCAGCGCGAACGCGGCGCGATCGACACCTTCGACCTCACCCACGCCTTCGCCCGCCGCCACGACTTCGACCGCGGCTACGGCCCGGCCGCCAACCGGCTGCTCCGACTGGTCCGCGAGGGCGGCGACGCCGGGGCCCTCGCCGCCGAACTCTTCGACGGCCAGGGCTCGTACGGCAACGGCGCCGCGATGCGGGTCGCCCCGCTGGGGGCGGCGTACGCGGACGACCCCGCCGCCGTGGTCCGGCCCGCCGCCGACACCGCGGTGATCACCCACACCCACCCCCAGGCGGTGGACGGCACGATCGCGGTCGCGGTGGCCGCCGCGTACGCGGTGCGGGCGCGGACCGGGCCGATGGCGCCGGAGGCCTTCCTGGAGGCGGTGGTCGAGCTCACCCCGTACGGCGTCCTGCGCGACGCGCTCGCCGAGGCCGTCCGACTGCTCGCCGAACCGGATGCCCGGGCCGTTGCCCGACTGCTCGGCAACGGCAGCCGGACCTCGGCCGCCGACACCGTCCCGTACGCCCTGTGGTGCGCCGCCCGCCACCTCACCGACTACCGGGCCGCCGTGTGGGAGGCGATCGCGGCCGGCGGCGACATGGACACCGTGGCCGCGATCACCGGGGGAGTGGTGGCCGCGCACACCGGCACCCACGGCATCCCGACCGCCTGGCTGGCCGCCCGTGAACCGCTGCCCGACTGGGCGTTCCCCGAGCCGGGCAGCGTTCGGGCGGGTTCCGCGGACGCCTCGCACCTCAAGCCGCTGCGACTGCCCCGGCCCTGTCCGGTGCCGGACCTCGTCTGGACCGAGGAGCAGTGGCGGGCGGTGAGGTCGGGGCGGATCACCGGGGACGTCGACGGACGGTGGATGTTCCACACCGCCGAGGGCGTCCTGCACCTGCACCGCAGCTGGACCGGCTTCGAGATCTGGCGGGTGCGGGTGGCCCCGGTCAGGGGCGGCGGCTGGCGGCCGGTGTCCGCGCTGGTCGAGGCGCACCCCGGGCACTACCGGGGCGAGCCCCGGGTACCCGAAGGCCTCCTGCGCATGGTGGCCGAGGGCTGAACCCCCGGCCCCGGCTCAGGCGGTGATCATCAGCTGCCCGGCGCCACTGCCGCCCTGTCTAAGACACTCCTGGTTGATCGCCGGATCCGGGGCGCTCGGCGAGGTGGCGGCGGCGATCCGCAGCTCGATGATGTCGCGCACGGCCGGCCACTCGTCCTCCAGGATCGAGTAGAACGCGGTCGAGCGCACCACCCCGTCCAGCCCGCGCGAGTGCGCCCGGCGGACGCCCTCGGAGGTCGCGCCGAGCCGTTCGATGGCGGCCCGGGAGCGCAGGTTGCGGGCGTCCGCGCGCAGCGAGATCCGCTGCACGCCCCAGGTCTCGAAGGCGTACCGGAGCATGAGCAGCTTGGCCTCGGTGTTGATGCCGGTGCCCTGGGCGCGCGGGGAGAGCCAGGTGTTGCCGATCTCGGCGGCGTCCGGGACGGCCGTGGCCGGATCACCGAACGGCACGCCGGGCACCGGCGGCCACACCATGGGGCCCTGCCAGTAGTCGAGTTCCAGGAACCGGGTGGAGCCGACCACCCGGCCGTCGGCGACGTTCACCGTCGCGAACGGCAGCGACCGGCCCGCGGCCTGGTCGGCGAGGGCGCGCGCGATGTAGTCGCGGGCCGCTTCCGGACCGTGCGGGACGGGGGTGAAGGCATAGGTCGTACGGTCCTCGGCGCCGGCCGCGGCGATGGCCTCGGCGTGGTGGGCGGCGAGGGGCTCCAACCGAACGGTGCGGCCGGTGAGGAAGACAGGTGCTGGCACGGAACCTTGGTCCTTCATCGGTCGTAGGGCGCATCCGGCGCCGGGGTGCGGCACGGGCTGCGGTGGACGAGGGGTTCGCCCCGGCCCGGTTTCCGGCTCCGGGTACCCGTGTGCGCCGGAGGATTCCGGTCGGATGGGGCGGAGCGGCGGCCCGGAACGGGCGGCGAGGGTGCCGGAACGGACACGGATCCTCGGACCGGTCCGGCGGGAACAGCGAGCGGGACAGTGTGCGTCCGCGAAATGGCCGAAGAGGTAACGAGTGCGCGAAGGGAAGCAGGCGGCCAGGTGAAGGCAAGATGCGTCGTGGGTGTCTGACCGAGCAGCGATCCGGGTCGTGATCGACGGCGTTACGGACGACGTGACGACGACGCGACGATGCGAGGCAGCGAGAGGACGATACCCGCCAGAAGGCGGTGCGTCACTTCGCGGCACCCGAATGTCGGCGCGGGCCGCCACCGCGCGCCCCGGACGGGGCTGTTGAACGCCCGTGAACAGGGGTTTTACCCCCGGGTGCGATCATGGTCCGGAGCGGTCGGCGACGGTCCCCGAGCGTGTTGCCGGGCGGGTCGCGGGGCGGGCCGTCCGCGAGAGCGGTCGGCCGGAACGGGAATTCCCGCGCGTCCCGGCACGCTGGACAAGGCGAGAGCCGGTCGGAGCGGGACGAGCAGAGAACGGGGAAGGGTGCGCGGTGCGAGACTTCCAGGCGCTGTACGAGCTGGATGAGCGGGGCGTGGCCGCCGTGGCCGAGGCCAACGCGGAGCTGCGCGACACCGGCGCCGGCCTGGTGCTGCTCCAGCACTTCGAGGGCTTCATGGACGCCGGCGAGGCGGGCGCCCAGGTGGTGGCCCACCTGCTGGAGACGGGCTCCCCCCAGGTGGTGGCCCGCTTCGACCACGACCGCCTGGTCGACTACCGGGCCCGCCGCCCCGCGATGGTCTTCGACCACGACCACTGGTCCTCCTACGACCCGCCGGAGATCCTGCTCCAGCTGGTCCGCGACGCCGCCGGCGCCCCGTTCCTGCTGCTCACCGGCCCCGAGCCGGACGTCGAGTGGGAGCGCTTCGCGCGCGCCGTCCGGGAGCTGGTGGAGCGCTTCGAGGTCCGGCTCAGCCTGGACTTCCACGGCATCCCGATGGGCGTGCCGCACACCCGCCCGGTCGGCCTGACGCCGCACGGCAACCGGCTCGACCTCGCGCCGGGGTACCCGCAGTGGTTCGAGCAGGCGCAGGTCCCGGGCAGCGCCCAGGCCCTGCTGGAGTACCGCCTGGCCGAGGCCGGGCACGACGTGCTGGGCTTCGCCGTGCACGTCCCCCACTACGTGGCCCGTTCGGCCTACCCGGCGGCCGCCGTGCTGATCCTGGAGGCCGTGCAGTCCGCCACCGGACTGGTGCTGCCCGGCACCCGGCTGCGCGAGCGGACGGGCGAGGTGTACGCCGACATCGAGGAGCAGCTGGCCCAGGGCGACGGCGAGTTGCGCTCCGCCATCCGTGGCATGGAGGGCCAGTACGACGCGGTCGCGGGCGCCGAGGGCCGGGAGAGCCTGCTGGCCGAGCCGGTCGACCTGCCGTCCGCGGACGAGCTGGGGCGGCGCTTCGAGCAGTTCCTCGCCGAGCACGAACGCGGCGCGGAGTAACGGGAACGGGGCAACGGGAACGGGGCAACGGCAACGCAGTGACGGGAGCGGAGTCGCCGGAACGGCGTAACGCCGACGCCGTGGCGGGAGTCATCGGCGCCGCCCGTACGTTGAGCCGTGCGGTGCCCGGGGGGACCGGCCGCCGCGTACGCAGCTGCCCGTGACCCGCACCCCCAGGGGGGACGCCATGCCCAGGACCACCCGCCCGTCGACCGTCGCGACGGCCCTCTCGGCCGCCCTGCTGCTGGCCGCCCTGGCCGGGTGCGGCGGCGGGTCGGACGGACCGGACGGCTCCGACCGGGGCTTCGCGGGCGCCCTGCCCGGTCGCGCCCCGGCCGGTGCGACCCCGACCCCCACCCCGACGCCGACCCCCACCCCGCCGCCCGCCGCCCCGTACGTGGCGCTCGGCGACTCGTACACCGCCGGGCCCCGGATCGCCCCGCAGGTCGGCGACCCGGCCGGCTGCGCCCGCTCCGGGGTCAACTACCCCTCCCTGCTGGCGAAGGCGCTCGGGGTGGCGCCCGGGCAGTTCCGGGACGTCAGCTGCAGCGGCGCCCGCACCGGGGACCTCAGGAGCCCGCAGAAGACCGCCGACGGCCCCAACCCGGCCCAGCTGGACGCGCTGACCCCGGACACCCGGCTGGTCACCGTGGGCATCGGCGGCAACGACGCCGGTTTCATGGAGGTCGTCACCGAGTGCGCCAAGGCCACCCTGGCGGACGCGGTGAAGGACCTGGTCGGCGAGGACCGCGCGGCCGCGCCCTGCCGGGAGCACTACGCCTCCGGCGGCACCGACGAGGTGCGGGCCCGGGTCGACGCGGCCGGCGAGCGGCTCGGCGAGGTCCTCCGGGAGATCGGGCGCCGCTCCCCGCGGGCCCGGGTGTACGTGGTCGGCTACCCGGCCCTGCTCCCGGCCGACCCGGCGGGCTGCCGGGCGACGCTGGGCACCACGGTCGCGGCGGCCGACCTCGGCTTCCTGACCGAGAAGGAGCAGCAGCTCAACGGCATGCTCAAGCAGCGCGCGGAGGCCGCCGGGGCGGTGTTCGTGGACACCGCCGGGCCCTCGGCCGGGCACGACATGTGCGCGGGGGAGGACGCCCGCTGGATCGAGCCGCCGTTCCCGGCCCACGGCCTCACCCCGGTCCACCCCAACGCCAAGGGGGAGGAGGGGGTGGCCGCCGCGCTGCTCAAGGCCGTCCGGGGCTGAGTCCGCCCGCGGCGGGCTCCGCGGTCGCCCCGTGACCGGACCGTTCGGGTCCGGCCGATCCGCCGGGGCGGTCACCGGCGCGCCTCCCACGGTTCACGCGCCGGTCCGCACCCCTTCGCGCGCGGCACACCCCGCGTGTCGGGGGCGCGGCGTACGGTGAGTGCCATATGGATGACACCACGCACCGCCTCGCCGCCCCGCTCCCGTACGACCACGCCGCCGAGGCCCGCTGGGTCCCCGAACCGGACAAGCGTCCCGGCCGCACCGCCTTCCAGCGCGACCGCGCCCGGGTGCTGCACTCCGCCGCACTGCGCCGGCTGGCCGGCACCACCCAGGTGGTGGCCCCGATGCGCAGCGACTTCCCGCGCACCCGGCTCACCCACTCGCTCGAATGCGCCCAGGTCGGCCGGGAACTGGGCGCCGCCCTCGGCTGCGACCCGGACCTGGTGGAGACCGGCTGCCTGGCCCACGACATCGGCCACCCGCCCTTCGGCCACACCGGTGAGGAGGCCCTCGACCAGGCCGCCGAGGCCTGCGGCGGCTTCGAGGGCAACGCCCAGTCGCTGCGCATCCTGACCCGGCTCGAACCCAAGCGGTTCGCGCCGGCGGAGGAGCAGCCGGCCTCCCGGCTCGCCCCCTGGCCCGGCCGCAGCGTCGGCCTCAACCTGAGCCGGGCCGCCCTGGACGCGGCCACCAAGTACCCGTGGACCAAGGGCGCCCACCCGACCGACCCGGCCTCGCCCAAGTACGGCGTCTACGCCGACGACCTGCCGGTCTTCCGCTGGCTGCGGGCCGGCTCCCCGGCCGGGCGCAAGTGCTTCGAGGCCACCGTCATGGACTGGTCCGACGACGTCGCCTACTCCACCCACGACGTCGAGGACGGCCTCCAGGCCGGCCACATCGACCCGGCCGCGCTGCGCGCCCCCGGCGAGCGCGCCGACCTGTTCAAGGTCGCCGAGCGCTACGCCCCGGACGCCGAGCCGGAGGAGCTCTCCGCCGCCCTGGACCGGCTGCTGGCCCAGGACTTCTGGCCGCAGGGCTACGACGGCACCGCGCGTGCCCGGGCCGGGCTCAAGGACCTCACCAGCCAGCTGATCGGCCGCTTCTGCCTGGCCGCCGAGCAGGCCACCCGCGCCCGCTACGGCCCCGGCCGGCTGACCCGCTACACCGCCGAGCTGGTGGTGCCGCGGGAGGTCCGGCTGGAGGTCGCGGTGCTCAAGGCCGTCGCCGTCCTCTACGTGATGATGCGCGACGAGCAGGCCCAGCTGCGGGCCCGCCAGCGGATCGTGATCGCCGAGCTGGCGTACGTGCTGAACCAGCGCGCCCCCGAGGGGCTGGACCCGGTCTTCACCGCGATGTACCACGAGGCCGAGGACGACCGCGCCGCCCTGCGCACCGTGATCGACCAGATCGCCACCCTCACGGACGCCTCGGCGCTGGCCCTGCACGGCAGGCTGGTCGGGGCCTCCTGGACCTGACGCCCACGTCAGGCCACGTCAGGCCCACGTCACGCCCGCCCGGCGCGGCCCGGGCCCGGACCCGGGCCGCAGCCCCGGCCGGAACCCGGCCGGCAGCCCCGGCTCGAAACCCCGGCCGCCCCAGTAGACTTCCGGGGTGGCCGGGCGGATCAGGGACGAAGACGTACAAGCGGTGCGCAGCGCACTGCCGATCGACGCGGTGGTCGGCGACTACGTACAGCTGACCAACGGTGGCGGTGGCGAGTACAAGGGCGTCTGCCCCTTCCACGACGAGAAGTCCGCCTCCTTCTACGTCAACCCCGCCAAGGGCGTCTTCCACTGCTTCGGCTGCCAGGAGAACGGCGACACCATCGCCTTCCTGATGAAGATCGAGCACTTCACCTTCGCCGAGGCCGTCGAGCGGATGGCGGCCCAGGCCGGCATCACGCTGCGCTACGAGGAGGGCGGCTACAGCCCCCGCCACCAGCAGGGCGAGCGGACCCGGCTGGTCGAGGCGCACAAGGTGGCCTCCGCCTGGTACCAGGAGCAGCTGGCCTCGGCGGAGGCGGAGATCGGCCGCCGCTTCCTGGCCGAGCGCGGCTTCGACGAGGAGGCCGCGAAGACCTTCGGGGTGGGCTACGCCCCGGCGGGGTGGGAGCACCTGGTCCGCTACCTGCGCGGCAAGGGGTTCAGCGACAAGGAGATCCTCCAGGGCGGCCTGGCCTCGCAGGGGCAGCGCGGCGGTCTGATCGACCGCTTCCGGGGCCGGCTGGTGTGGCCGATCCGGGACATCGCGGGCGAGGTGGTCGGGTTCGGCGCCCGCCGGCTGCGCGAGGACGACAACGGTCCGAAGTACCTGAACACCCCCGAGACGCCGATCTACAAGAAGTCCCACGTGCTGTACGGCATCGACCTGGCGAAGAAGGAGATCGCCAAGTCGGGCCGCGCGGTGGTGGTCGAGGGCTACACCGACGTGATGGCCTGCCACCTGGCCGGGGTCACCTCGGCGGTGGCGACCTGCGGCACGGCGTTCGCCGAGGACCACATCAAGATCATCCGTCGGCTGCTGATGGACACCTCCCAGTACCGCGGCGAGACGGTCTTCACCTTCGACGGCGACGCGGCCGGCCAGAAGGCCGCGCTGCGCGCCTTCGAGGACGACCAGAAGTTCGCCGCCAAGACCTCCATCGCGGTCAGCCCGGGCGGCATGGACCCCTGCGACCTGCGGCTGGCCCAGGGCGACGAGGCGGTCCGGCAGCTGATCGACCACCCCGTCCCGCTGTTCGAGTTCGCGCTGAACACGGCGGTCGCCAAGCACCGGGTCGAGACCCCCGAGGGGCAGGCCGCCGCGATGGAGGAGGCCGCCCTGATCGTCGCGAAGATCAAGGACCCGTCGATCCGGCACGGCTACGCGATCCGGCTGGCCGGCATGGTCGGGGTGAACCCGGGCGACGAGCAGTTCGTGGTCCGCCGGATCTCCCAGCTGGCCCGCTGGGAGCGGGAGAAGCAGCAGAACCCCCGCGCCAACGGCCAGCAGCGCCGCACCGAGCAGCCCGTCGCGGTGCCGGGCCCGGCCAGGCCCGCGTTCCGGCTCAACCCGCGGGACCCGGCCCAGTTCGTCGAGCGGGAGCTGCTCAAGCTGGCGCTCCAGCACCCGGAGCTGGTCAGCCCGGCCTTCGACCAGTACGGCGACGACGAGTTCCCGACCCCGCCGTACACCGCCGTCCGGCAGGCCATCGCCAAGGCCGGCGGCACCGGGTACGGGGCGGCCGCGCCCGACTTCACCGGCGCGGTGCGCGAGGCCTCCCCGGACGACCAGGTGCGCTCGCTGGTGACCGAGCTGACCGTCGAACCGGTGCGCTCGCTGCGCAAGGCGGACGCGATCTACGCGGGGGAGTTCCTGGTCAAGCTGCGCCTGCTGGCCGTCGACCGGCGGATCGCCGAGGTCCGCGGCTACCTCCAGCGGCTGGGCCACCGGGCGGACGCCGAGCAGCTGCACGCGGTGCAGACCGAGCTGTGGCAGCTCCAGCAGTACGGCGACCAGCTCAAGAGCCGGGGCGCCGGGGCGTTGTAGCGGGTTCTCCGGCGCGAACGGCCCCGGGAAGTCCCGCACAGAAAGTCGGCGCACGAGTCTCGGCCACGGAGCGTGGCGTACCCCACACTGGAGGGCGTCCCACCTCCGTACAGCGCGGGTCCGCCAGAGTCGCGCCCGCCCCGAGGGATGCCCGTGGACCGAGGCCTTGCCGCAGCGACCACCGCCACCAGACGAGCCGAGCCGACCGGACGGGCCGAGCCCACCGGACGAGCCGAACCGACCGAACCGACCGGACGGGCCGGGCCCGCCGGGCCGCCGACCGGGGAGCAGGAGGCCGACCACGGCCGGGCCGGGGCCGCGCCCCCGGGCCCACGGGTCCCCGCCCAGGAGCGGCCGGAGGGCCACCCCGACAGCCCGGAGGCGGCGGCCGAGCCGGACCTCGACGACGAGGGCCCCGCCGAGCGCTCCGAGGGCGGCGGTCCGGCCGCCGACCTGCTGCGCCAGTACCTGCGCGAGATCGGCCGGATCCGGCTCCTCACCGCCGTCGAGGAGGTCGAACTGGCCCGCCGGATCGAGGCCGGACTGTTCGCCGAGGAGCAGCTGAACGGGGACCCGCCGCCGCCCGACCCGCTGGCCGGCGAACTGGACTCCCTGGTGGTCCTCGGCCGGATCGCCAAGCGCCGCCTGATCGAGGCGAACCTGCGCCTGGTGGTGTCCGTCGCCAAGCGCTACGTCGGCCGCGGGCTGACCCTGCTGGACCTGGTCCAGGAGGGCAACCTGGGCCTGATCCGGGCGGTGGAGAAGTTCGACTACGCCCGCGGCTACAAGTTCTCGACGTACGCGACCTGGTGGATCCGGCAGGCGATGAGCCGGGCGCTGGCGGACCAGGCCCGGACGATCCGGGTGCCGGTGCACGTGGTGGAGCTGATCAACCGGGTGGTCCGGGTGCAGCGCGCGCTGCTGCAGGAGCGCGGTCTGGAGCCCAGCCCGGCCGACATCGGCACCGCCCTGGAGCTCACCGAGGTGCGGGTCCGCGAGCTGCTCCGGCTGGCCCAGGAGCCGATCTCGCTGCACACCCCGGTCGGGGAGGAGGACGACGTCGCGCTCGGTGACCTGATCGAGGACGCCGACGCCGCCTCACCCGCCGAGTCGGCGACCTTCCTGCTGCTGCGCCAGCACCTGGACGCCGTGCTGGCGACCCTGGGCGAACGGGAACGCCAGGTCGTCCAGCTCCGCTACGGCCTGGACGACGGCCGCCCGCGCACGCTGGAGGAGATCGGCTCGGTGTTCGGCGTGACCCGGGAGCGGATCCGGCAGATCGAGTCCAAGACGCTGGTCAAGCTCCGCGACCACGCCTCCGCCGAGCAGCTGCGCGGCTACCTCGACTGACCGGGCGGGGACGCGGCCGGGCTCGGCGAGACCTGCTCGGCCGGCGGTGCCTGGGTCGCGCCCTGCGCCGGGTCGGCCGAAGCCGGTGCCGAAGCCGGTGCCGAAGCCGGTGCCGAGGCCGAGTCGCTCGGCGTGGCCCCGGCGCCCGGGGGCGGCGAGGCGGGGCCGATCGGGATCGGGGTGGAGGCCACCACCCTGGCCAGGTCGGTGACGGTCCCGGTGCAGTCGTGCCCGGCCGGCTGGGTGCCGCAGACCTGGAAGCCGATCGAGGGGTCGGCCGCGTTCAGCATCGGCGAGTAGTTGTCGTAGCCCCAGTGGATCATCGCGGTCTCGCTGTCCCCGGTGGTGTCGGTGATCACCGCGAAGTCCTTGGGCTCGCCCTCGGAGATCGCCGCCCAGGCGGCCTGGCAGGTCTGGCTGTAGCGGAGGTAGACGACGACCTTGCCGATGACCTGGGTCTGCAGCGTGCGCGCGTCCCTGCCGCAGCCGGTGGTCTTGGGGTCCTTGTGGGCGCAGCCGAGGGCCCGGCAGTCGGGGGCGCCCGCCACGGTCGCCGTGGTCGGGGCGGTCCTGCCGGTGGCCGAGGTGCTCGGGGCCGGACCGTCGGCGGCCGAGGCCTGGTCGTCGTGCCGGCTGAGGTGCAGCCCGGCCAGCACCAGCAGCAGTGCCAGCACGGCCGCACCGGCGACCAGGGCCGCGGGACGGCGCCACCAGGCGACGGCGGGTTCGTCGGTGGTCTCGCCGGTGGTCTCGGCGGCGGGCCCGTCGGCGGCTCCGGCGACCGGTCCGGCGGTCGGGTCGTCGCTGGGCTCGGCGGTTTCGGCGGGCTCGGCGGCCGGTTCGGACGGGTCGGTCCCGGGGGCCGACCCGTCGTCGGTCGGCGCCGGCTCCGCGCTCCGGTCCCCGGGCTCCCCGCCCCGGTCCTCGGTCTTCGGGGCCACGGCCTCCCGTGCCACGGCTTCCTGGGCCACGGTCCCCGGGGCCACGGGGACGGCCGCCCGCTGCCGGAGCCGGCGCAGCACCACCGGGTCGCAGTCGACCGCCCTGATCAGCGCCTCCAGCGCCTGCTCGGTGACCACCCGCTTGCCGTTCAGCCAGCGCTCCCAGGAGGCCCGGCTGTAGTGGGTCCGGGTGGCGAGCTCGGACAGTGACAGTCCGGCGTCGTCCTTGAGCTTGCGGAGCTCCTCGGCCAGCAGGCGGGCGGGCTCGGACAGCTCCTCGGGCAGGTCCTTCCAGACGGAAGCCAACGCGGTCCTCCATGAGTCGCGGGACGGGACGACGGTGGGACGGGGCGGGAGGTGCACGCCCGGTCCGGCCGTTCGGCGTCTCCTCGTTCTCCAACCTCAGCGGCCCGGTGTCCCAAACTCCAGGTCATGGCGTTGAGACGGACGGAAGTGTCTCACAACCCCCCGGAACCATCGAACAGTCATGTGTTCGTCGTGCAGAGTTCTCCCTGCCGGTGCGTTCCACCGACCGGCCGTTTCGTTCGGGCCCCCGGCCGGTCGGCCGTGGTCGGCCCGATACGGAGTCCCGGATCCCCCACCGGTCGTGGCAGCCTCACGGGGGGAGGCTGCCCCGACCGACCGGGACCACCCGGTGGGAGGGCGCTTCCCCTGCGCCCTCCCACCGCGGCGTTTCCGGGGCGCTGAGCCGCCCCGGAAACGCCTTCAGTGGTGGAAGCCCTCGCGGACCGGCACGCCCAGGTCCTGCAGCGGGACGGGCTGGCGGCGCAGCTCCGGCAGCAGCCGGTTGAGGTCGGCCAGCAGCAGGTCGGCGAGGTCCCGGGAGAAGCCGTTGCGACAGACCACCCGGAGCACCGACAGGTCCTGCCGGTTCGCCGGGAAGGTGTACGCGGGGACCTGCCAGCCGCGCTCGCGCAGCCGCCGTGAGACGTCGAAGACGTCGAAGGTGACGTCCTCGGTGGTGGTGAAGGCGAACACCGGGACCTGGTCGCCGCGGGTCAGCAGCCGGAAGCAGCCGAGCTTCCCGATCTCCCCGGCCAGGTAGCCGGCGACCTCCCGGCAGGCGCCCTGGACCGCCCGGAAACCGGCCCGGCCGAGCCGCAGGAAGACGTAGTACTGCGCCGCGACCTGCGCGCCGGGCCGGGAGAAGTTGAGCGCGAAGGTCGGCATCTCGCCGCCCAGGTAGTTGACCCGGAAGACCAGTTCCTCGGGCAGGGCCTCCTTGTCCCGCCACAGCGCCCAGCCGACGCCGGGGTAGACCAGGCCGTACTTGTGGCCGGAGGTGTTGATCGACTGCACCCGGGGGAGCCGGAAGTCCCAGACCAGCTCCGGGTCGAGGAAGGGCGCCACCATGCCGCCGGAGGCGCCGTCCACGTGCACCGGGACGTCCAGGCCGGTGCGCGCCTGGAGCTCGTCCAGGGCCGCGCAGATCTCCGCGACCGGCTCGTACGAGCCGTCGAAGGTCGAGCCGAGGACGCCGACCACGCCGATGGTGTTCTCGTCGCACAGCGCGACGGCCTGCTCGGGGCCGAGGTGGAAGCGCTCGCCCTCCATCGGCGCGGTGCGGGCCTCGATCTCCCAGAAGGTGCAGAACTTCTCCCAGCACACCTGGACGTTGACGCCCATCACGAGGTTGGGCCGGGCCCCGGCCGCGTAGCGCTCGGGGTTGCGGCGCATCCAGCGGCGCTTGAGCGCCATGCCGGCCAGCATGCAGGCCTCGCTGGAGCCGGTGGTGGAGCAGCCGACCGCGGCGTCCGGGTCGGGGGCGTGCCAGAGGTCGGCGAGGATGGCCACGCAGCGCCGCTCCAGTTCGGCGGTCTGCGGGTACTCGTCCTTGTCGATCATGTTCTTGTCCAGGCACTCGGTCATCAGCCGGGTCGCCTGCACCTCCATCGAGGTGGTGACGAAGGTCGCCAGGTTGAGCTTGGCGCTGCCGTCCAGCATCAGCTCGTCGTGGATCAGCTGGTACGCGGTGTCGGCCGCGACCGGGCCCTCGCCGAGCCGGTGCACCGGCGGGGCGAGTTCCATCGCGCCCAGCGGGTCGGTGATGCCGAGGAACGGACTGACGCTCAGCCGGCGGTCGTCGCCGGTCCCCTTGTGCAGGGCCATGGGTGGCTGTCGCCCTTCGCCTCGGTTGCCGTGTCCCGACCCACGCTGCCATCGGGCGCCGGGTGACGCATCCTCACCGGCGGACTCCGGCCGGTGGGGCTCGGCCCGGACGGCAGGGCTCAGGCCGAGGGGCCGGCGGCGGCCTCCGGGTGGATCTGGTCCCGGGCGGCGCGGTACTGCTGGCGCACCGCCGACCCGATCGCCAGGTCCTGTTCGTCCTCGGGCTCGACCGTCTCGGCGTCCGGCAGCGCCCACTCCGGCGGCTCGGAGGTGCCGGCCAGCGCCCAGGCGGCCTGCCGGGCGGCGCCTCGGGCGGCGTGCGCGCCCGGCGGGGGCACCACGACCGGGACGCCGAACAGCATCGGGGCGATGTGCCGGACGGCGGGCAGCCGGCCGGCCGCGCCGAGCAGGAACACCCGCTTGATGCCGACGCCCAGGGCGCGCAGCACGTCCAGGGCGTCGGCGGTGTTGCACAGCATGCCCTCGACGGCGGCCCGGGCCAGGTGCTGAGGGGTCATCGCCTCGGCCCGCAGGCCGGTCAGGGTGCCGGCGGCGTGCGGCAGCGCGGGGGTGCGCTCGCCGTCCAGGTAGGGCAGCAGCACCAGGCCGTAGGCGCCGGGGGAGGAGTGCAGGGCGAGGTCGCTCAGCCCCTCCAGGTCCCGGCCGAGCACGGCGGCGGTGGAGCGCAGCACCTGGGCGGCGTTGAGGGTGGCGACCATCGGCAGGTGGCGGCCGCTCGCGTCGGCGAAGGAGGAGACCAGGCCGGTGGCGTCCACCACGGCCTCCTCGTGCACCGCGAAGATCGTCCCGGCGCTGCCGAGCGAGACCACCGCGTCGCCCGGGCCGAGGCCCAGGCCGAGGGCGGCGGCCATGTTGTCGCCGGTGCCGGCCGAGATCAGCAGGCCCTCGGGGGTGTGCCCGGCGGGTTCGGCGGGGCCGAGCACGTCGGGCAGCCGGAGTTCGTGGCCGAGCGCCAGCTCGACCAGGTCCTGCCGGTACTCGCCGGTGATCGGGGACCAGTAGCCGGTGCCGGAGGCGTCGCCGCGGTCGGTGGTGCGGCGCTTGGGGTGGCCGAGCAGCTGCCAGACCAGCCAGTCGTGCGGCAGCAGCACCTCGGCGACCCGGCGGGCGTTGGCCGGCTCGAACTCGGCCAGCCAGCGCAGCTTGGCGATGGTGTACGTGGGTCCGGGGACGGCGCCGATCGCGGCGGTCCAGGCGGCCGGGCCGCCGAGGGCGTCCAGCAGCTTGGCGGCGGCGCCGCTGGAGCGCGGGTCGTTCCACAGGATCGCGGGCCGCACCTGCACCCCGCCCGCGTCCAGGCCGATCATGCCGTGCTGCTGGGCGCTGACGCCGATCGCCCGGACGCCCTCCAGCAGGCCGCCGGCCGCGGCGTCGCCGAGGGAGTGCAGCCAGACCTGCGGGTCGGCCTCGCCGGGGCGCAGGTCCTGGTCCTCGGGGACGGGGTGGGGCGCCTTGCCGGAGCGCAGGACGGTGCCGGTGTCGGCGTCGCACGCGACGATCCTGGTGCGGCTGGTCGAGCTGTCTATCCCCGCGACGATGGCCATGTCGAGATCATGCCTCAGCCCGGCCCGGGACGCGTCCGGGCCGGGTGAGCCGTTGCCGGTTCGGGACCGGGCGTTGGGATCTCCTTTGCCGGGGGATCACCGCCCCGTCACGGACGGTGGCTACCGCCCGGTCACGGGCGGACGGTGCCCCAGCCGTCGTCCTCCGCCCGGGAGCGGGTGAAGTACGGCACCCGGTCGGTGACGGCGTTCGGCAGCCTGTCCCCGACCCGGTCCGCGACGGCACCGGCCGCCTTCCCGGCCACCGCCCCGGCCTGCTGCCGCGCCCGGTCGGTGGCCCCCTGCACGGTCGGGTTCCGGGCGATCCGCCGGGTGACCTCGGTGATCTGTTCGTAGCGCCGGCGCCCGGCCCGCGAGCCGAGGACGTAGCCGGCCGCGAAACCCGCGGCCAACGACAGCTTCCACATGATCGGACCCACCCTCTCCTGGCGGCCTTCTGCCGCATTGCCCTACCCGTTGCCCGGGACGGCGAACCGTCCGCGCCCCCAGCATCCCCGGGTGCCGTCGGGGGCGCGCGCGGGGCACGCCGGACCGGAGGTTCGGGGCGGCCGGGGAAACGATTGGCGGACCACCCCCCCGAGTGCGCTAATGTATGTCCCGCAGCGAGCGCCGAGGAGCCCGGGTCACGGGAGCCGAAGCGGAAGCCGATCCCCCATAGCTCAATTGGCAGAGCAGCCGACTGTTAATCGGCAGGTTATTGGTTCGAGTCCAATTGGGGGAGCTCGGGAGTAGTGCTCCTCGGAGCCCGATTCCCGCCCGTGGTACGGAAGTTGAGTACCGCGATCCCGCATAGCTCAATTGGCAGAGCAGCCGACTGTTAATCGGCAGGTTATTGGTTCGAGTCCAATTGCGGGAGCTGCACCGGGTCCGCCCGGTGACTGCTCAGAGCGAAGGCCCCTCGGACGACCGGGGGGCCTTCGTGTTGTCCGCCCCGGTGTCGCGTGCGTCACCCCGCCGTGCCCTCCCCGGCGCCGCGGGCGGGCCGGGGAGGGCATCGCCGGGATCAGGTGGTCGCCCGCCGGTACAGGTCGGCGATCCGCTGGTCGAAGGCCACGCTGTACGAGGTGCCCGGGGTGTCCCCGCCCTCCTGGTAGCCGCCGATCACGCCGACCACCGTGCCGTCGCCGGTCACCCAGGGACTGCCGCTGGTGCCGTCGGTGTAGCCGCCGCAGTCGAAGCGTTCCTGGGTGGCGCTCTGCGAGCTGGTCCGGACCGCGCAGGTGATCGGTTCGTCGCTCTCGTTCGGGTAGCCGGTCACCGAGACCGCCAGTCCGACGCCCCGGCCGGTGCCGAGCGGGTTGCCGCCGACCGCCTCCTCGACCTGCCGGCCGTCGGCCGGGCGGACGGTGACGAAGGCCACGTCGTAGTCCGGGTCGTCGTCGGAGGCCCAGCGGGGATCGACGGTGATCGACTGCACCTGCCAACTCCCGTACGGGGAGTACCCGTTGCGGTAGCCGGGGGTGAACACCAGGCCGTCCAGCAGGCCGACCCGCTGGTTCTGCACGCAGTGCGCGGCGGTGACCAGCAGATTGCGCGCGGGGCTGCGCACCACGCTCGCCGTGCAGGACCGGGGGCCCTGGGCGCTGTGGACGGACAGCGTGCCGATCCGGTCGCGGGCCGCGCTCTGCTGGGCGACCTCGGCGTTCGGCGCCGCGTCCGGCCCGCTGCCGCACGCGGTGCCGGCGGTCAGCAGCAGGGCAGCCAGCGCGGTCGCTCCGGCCGCGCGCGCGGGCGGCACCGGGCGGGGGGCCATCGGGGCTCCGTCTCGTTCCTCGGGGCGGGCATCCGGGCCGTGCGTTCCGCCGTTCGAGAGGAAGATCTACCAGGCCGTGCCCGGCGGCGCCACTGCCGGGTGTTCGAATCGGTCCGGGGCCGGCCCGGTCAGCCGGTGGCCCGGTCGTAGAGCGCCTGGACCCGGTCGCCGAAGTAGCTGCTGTACGAGGTGTCCGGGCTGTTCCCGCCCTCCTGGTAGCCGCCGATCACGCCGACCACGGTGCCGGTCCTGGTGGACGGGTCGAAGTCGGTGACCCAGGGACTGCCGCTGGTGCCGCCGGTGTAGTCCGGGCAGTCGATCCGCAGCTGGGTGGCACTCTGTTCGGTGGTGGTGTTCGAGCAGGTGATCGGGACGTCGCTGCTGCCCGGGTAGCCGGTCACCCGCACCGGGACCTGGTAGCCGCGGTTGACGCCCAGTTTGTTGGCGCCGAGCACCTGCTGCACCTGCTGCCCGTTCTGCGCCTGGACGACGGCGAAGGCGACGTCCATGTCCGGGTCGGCGTGGTCCTTCCAGCCGTCGTCCACGCTGACCGCCAGCAGCGGCCAGACCCCGCTCGGGGTGTCGCCGTTGCGGTAGCCGGGGACGAAGACCAGGTCGCTGCGCCGGCCGATCCTCGGGTCCCAGACGCAGTGGGCGGCGGTGACGATCAGGTTGAGCCCGGCGCTGTCGACCACGCTGGCGGTGCAGAAGTGGTCCCCGTCCGCGTTGCGCGTGAACACCGCACCGACCAGGCCGTTGAGCACGGTGGGCTTGGCGGTGCGGGTGACCCCGGTGTGCTTGCCGATCGCCCCCTTGAAGCGCTGCTTGCTCCAGCCGTGGGCGTCGGCGGCACCGGGCGGTGCCGAGGTGACCGTCGGGGCGACGGTGCCGGGCCGCGCCGCGGTGGTGCACCCCGCCAGCGCGAAGGCCAGCACCAGTCCTCCGGCCGCAGCTCCCGCCCCACGCATCGTCATCAGCCCAGGCTGCCCTGTCCGGGCCCTCCGTCGCCACCCGGAGCCCGCCACCGGGGCGGGCGCGCGCCCTCCCGCACCCAGCTGCGCCCCCGGCGCGCACCACGGGTGATCGACCGGCTATGCTGCCCGGGACGGCCTCGCGGGGCCGTCTGCTGCTGCCGTGGCCGACGACCGGCACGCGCGGCGAACCGGGGCGGTAGCTCAGCCGGTTAGAGCAGGGGACTCATAATCCCTTGGTCGTGGGTTCGAGTCCCACCCGCCCCACTTCTCCCACCCCCGTGCGGCCCGTCGGCCGACGGGGCTCCAGGCGCGGCGAGAACAGACTGTACGCGCGCAAACATCCTCCGTGGCGATTACACGCCGAGGTTCACCCTCCCAGGGGACCCGGGGGCCGGTCGGGCCCGTGGCCTTCCGGGTCGCGTGGGGCCGGTACATCCCGCCTGCCGCGCGGCCGTGCACGCGGTGGCCGACCCATGGGCGTCGAGTCCTCAACTGCGCGTACCGGAGCATCACTTCGGGTGATCCGCCGGAGCGCGAGGCGAACCCCCCGGGATGCGACGGCCGGCGGCTCTGCGGCGCCCGGCGGCGTCGGACCGCGTTCACCCCTGGTGCGGTGCCCCGAAAAAGTGATATCACTTTGACAGCTGCAGCGGACGTCCGCGCGGCGCACATCGCACAAGGGGGAGTCGGTCCCATGACCGCACCGCACGTCTCCGTCGAGGACGGCCCCGTCCTCGACCTCCCGGCCCCGAGGGTCACCGAGCGGGTCATCACCGGGGCACCGGGGCTGCCGGTGCTCGGCGGCGCCCTGCTGGGCGTGCTCGCCGGGCTCGCCGGACTGATCGCCGGCGGGGTCCAACTCGCCGGTGGCGACAAGGGCCTGGGCGTTCCGCTGGTGGTCCTCGGACCACTGGTGCTGCTCGGCTCGCTGGTCCTGCTCTGCGGGCTGACGGTCGTCTCGCCCGGCTCGGCCCGGGTGGTCCAGCTGCTCGGCACCTACCGGGGGACGATCCGCGCCGAGGGGATCAGCTGGCTGAACCCCTTCACCAGCCGCCGGCACATCTCGCTGCGGATCCGCAACCACGAGACCGAGACCGCCAAGGTCAACGACGCGGACGGCAACCCGATCGAGATCGCCGCCGTGGTGGTCTGGCAGGTCGAGGACTCCGCGATGGCGGTGTTCGAGGTGGACGACTACGTCGACTTCGTCGCCATCCAGACCGAGACGGCCGTCCGGCACATCGCCACCAGCTACCCGTACGACGCCCACCACGAGGGGCAGTTGTCGCTGCGCGACGGCGCGGACGAGATCGCCCGCAAGCTGTCCGCCGAGATCGCCGCCCGGGTCGCCTCGGCCGGTGTGCGGGTCGTCGAGTCCCGGATCACCCGGCTCGCCTACGCGCCCGAGGTCGCCCAGGTGATGCTCCAGCGGCAGCAGGCCGGGGCCGTGGTGGCCGCCCGGCGGCTGATCGTCGAGGGCGCCGTCGGTATGGTCGAGGAGGCCTTGGACCGGCTCGCCGAGCGGGACGTGGTGGAGTTGGACGAGGAGCGCAAGGCCGCCATGGTGAGCAACCTCCTGGTGGTGCTCTGCGGCGACCGGGGCACCCAGCCCGTCGTGAACACGGGCTCCCTCTACCAGTAAGGGCGCGGCGTTGGCGACGGAACGGAAGAAGCTCCTGTTGCGACTGGATCCTTCGGTTCACGACGCACTGGCGAGGTGGGCCGCGGACGAACTGCGCAGCACCAACGCCCAGATCGAGTTCGTGCTCCGCCGCGCCCTCGGCGAGGCCGGCCGGATGCCCAGCGGTGCGGCCCGGCTTCCCCGGCGCGGCCGACCGCCCAAGGAGAGCCCGGAGGACGGCGGTCCCGCCGAGGACTGACCGCAGCGGCCGGGCGCTCCGCAGATCGTCCCTGATCCTTCGGAGACCGAGATGGACCTTCCCGTCAATCTGCCCGAGAAGCTCTACCTGCTCGCCTACGACCCCGAGCGCGGGCGGCTCACCCGCACGACCGACCTGGACCTGGCCCTGAGGGCGGCGGCGCTCACCGAGCTCCTCCGCCGCGGGCTGATCCGTGACGACGGCCGGCACCCGGCCGCCGTCGACGGCCCGACCGGCGGGCTCGACCCGCTCTCCGCCGCGCTGCTGGAGCAGATCCGCCAGGGGCGGCGGCGCACCTGGTGGAGCTGGATCGGGCGCCGGGGGAGGTCGGCGCGGGTGGTCCGCGACGGGCTCGCGGCCGCCGGGCGGATCCGGGTCGAGGAGCACCGGGTGCTCGGGATCTTCCCGGTCGCCCGGGTCACCCTGGCGGAGCCCCGGGTGCGCAAGGCGCTGGCGGCGAGCGTCACCTCGGCGCTGAGCGGACCGTTCAGCCGGGTCGACCCGGCGGACGCGGCGCTGGTCGCCCTGGTCGACGCGGCCCGGCTGAGTACGGCCCTGACCTGGCGCCACCGGCGCGAGTTCCGGGCCCGGATCGACAAGCTGGCCCCGGCGGCCGGCCCGGTCCCGCGCGCCCTGCGCCGGGCCGTCAACGCGAAGCACGCGGACGCCGGGACGGGCTGACCCGCCCCGGACGCGGCCCGCCGGCCCGGACGCCGAACGAACGGGCGTCCGGGCCGGCGGGCGTCCCGGGCCCGTAAGCTGGCCGGATGCTCGAACCCGCCCTGCTGCCGACCCCGCTGGTGGACTGCACCGACGGGGTGTTCGCCCGGGCCGGGGTGGAGCTGCGGCTCAAGCGGGACGACCTGCTGCACCCGACCGTCCCCGGCAACAAGTGGCGCAAGCTGGCCCCGAACCTGGCCGCCGCCGTCGAACAGGGGCACACCCGGCTGCTGACCTTCGGCGGCGCCTACTCGACCCACCTGCGGGCGGTCGCGGCCGCCGCCGGCGCGCTCGGACTGGAGAGCGTCGGGCTGGTGCGCGGCGAGGAGCTGGCCGACCGGCCGCGCAACTGGTCGCTGCGGGCCGCCGAACGCTCCGGGATGCGGCTGGAGTTCCTCACCCGGGCCGCCTACCGGGAGGCCACCGGCCGGGCCCTCGCCGGGGACGGCACCGGCGACGGTACGGAGGTGGAGCGCCGCTGGGGCCGCTGCCTGGTGCTCCCGGAGGGCGGCTCCAACGCCCTGGCCGCGGTCGGCGCGGCCGCGATCACGGCCGAACTGCCCGACCTGGGCGGGGACGACGTGGTCTGCTGCCCGGTGGGCACCGGCGGCACCCTGGCCGGGATCGCGGCGGGCCTGCCGCCGGGTGCCCGGGCGCTCGGGGTGGCCGTGCTGCGCGGCGGCGAGGGCTACCTGGAGGCGGAGGTCGCCCGGCTGCACCGGGCCGGGTTCGGGCGGGAGTTCGCCGACTGGCGGATCGACCACGCGCACCACGGCGGCGGCTACGGCAAGGTCCCGGCCGAACTCGACGCCTTCGCCGCGGAGTTCGAACGCCGCCACGGCATCCCGGTGGAACGCCGGTACGTCGCCAAGCTGCTCGCCGCCCTGGCCGACCTGGCCGCGGCGGGTGCCTTCGTGCGCGGCACCCGCCTGACGGCCGTGGTCACCGGCCTGCCGGACCCGGAGTAACCGGGCCCTAGGATCCGAAGGTCAGGTCGGCACAGGGGTCGGTGTCGGCGCCGCGGGTGTTCTCCGCTATGCCGGTCGGGATCCCGCTGGGCGCGGTGGCCGTGGGCGAGGGCGCGGTCACCGAGTTCAGCTGGGTGCCGGCCGCCCGGTAGTCCGCCCCGAGGGTGACGGTGATCGCGCCCGAGCCGGGCTCCTCGACGGTGCGGGCGCCGGGGAAGAGCGCTGCGACCTGGTCGGCGGTGGTCTTGAGCGTCGGGTCGTAGGAGACCTCGGTGCGCTGCTTGCCGGGGTTGTTGGCGCCGAGGGTGACGTTCTGGAAGCCGCGTCCCTTGAGGGTCTCGGCGCCGGAGCCGGCCAGCCCGGCGGTGCCGACGCCGTTGACCACGGTGACCGGGGCGCCGGCCTGTTCGGCGGTGAGCGGCGCGTTCGTCCCGGGGCCCGCGCTCGGCGAGGCGGAGGCGGAGGCCGCGGCGGCGGTGGCCGCGCCGGTGCCGGCGGTGCCCTGCCCGTCCAGGGTGCGGTCCTCGCGCAGCAGCTTCCACAGCGCGTCGGCGTCCGGCTGGACCAGCCGCACCCGTTCCCCGGCGAAGCGCCAGGGGGCGGTGACGAAGGTGACGTCGGAGAGCTTGATGTCCTCCAGCGAGCGGGCGAAGTCCACCAGCTTCATCGCGGTGCCGAGGCCCTCGTCCACGGTGAGCGACTTGGTGGCGGCGTCGGCCAGCGGCAGCAGCGTGGGCAGCGAGAAGCCCTGGGACTGGACCTTCTTGATCATCGAGGAGAGGAAGGCCTGCTGGCGCTTCATCCGGCCTATGTCGGAGTTGTCGCCGATGCCGTGCCGGGTCCGCAGGTAGTCGACCGCGGACTTGCCGGAGAGCTTCTGCATCCCCTTCTTGAGCTGGATGCCGTACTCGTTGACGTCGTTGGGCACGCAGGCGTCCACGCCGCCGATGGCGTCGGTCATCGCGGCGGCGCCCTTGAAGTCGACCACGACGGTGTGGTCGACCCGCAGCCCGGTGAGGTTCTCCACGGTGTTCTGGGTGCAGGCCGGGTTGCCCTTGGCGAGTTCGCCGAGGCTGAACGCCGAGTTGAACATCTGGTCGGTGCGGGGCTTGCTCCAGCTGCCGTTCGCCAGCTTGCAGGACGGGATGGTGACCAGGGTGTCGCGGGGGATCGAGACCCCGACGGCGTGCTTGTGGTCGGCGTAGACGTGCACCAGGATCGCGGTGTCCGAGTTGCCGACGCCCTCGTCGCCGCCGCCCAGCGAGTTGTTGCCGTCGTCGCGGGTGTCCGAGCCGAGCAGCAGGATGTTGACCGGCACCTGGGCGCCGGGGCTGGCCGGCACGGGGGCCGGCGGGCGCTCGGTGGCGACGCCGCCCGCGTCGAAGGTGGTGATGTTGCTGTCCAGCCGGTGGTAGAACCAGGCCCCCGCCCCCACGACCGACAGCACCAGAACGGCGGCCAGGCCGATGGCGGTCCGCAGGTAGCGGCGCCGGCGCGTGCTGCTGCTCATCCCGTGCCCCCCGTCTTCACGTTTCTCGCGTTCGATGTTCGAACGTTAGACGTTCCGGAAGGCCGTTCGGTTACCTCCTGAGTGCGGGCGAATCGGGCAGCAGTGCTGTGATGCTGCTCACGCGCCGGGGTCGGCGGCGCCGGTGAGCATCCGCCGGAGCAGGTCCCGCAGGACGGTGCGCTCCTGCGGGCCGAGCGCGGCGAGCGGCTCGCGGGCGAAGTTGAGCGACTCGCGCAGCTCCTCGGAGGCGGCCGCGCCGGTCTCGGTGGCGGCGACCAGCTTGACCCGGCGGTCCTGCCGGTCGGCCTCCCGGGTGACGAAGCCGCGGGCCTCCAGCCGGTCGACGATGCCGGTGATGTTGGAGGGCTCGCAGCTGAGCGTCTGGGCGATGTGGCGCATCGGCAGCGGGCCGCGCCGCAGCAGCGCGAGCACCTTGGCCTGGGCGCCGGTGAGCGAGCGGGCGGCGGCGGCCTCCTCGTACTCGCGATGGAACAGGGCGACCAGGTTGGCCATCAGGTCGACGACCTCGCGGGTGATCTCGTCGGACTGCGGCGTGGCGACCTCGGTCTGCTGGGTGTCCATGCCCCAGAGTCTACCTGAAAAGTTGACAACATGAACCTTTCATGTCCATCGTTACTTCAGTTGCTCAACCTTTTACCTGCCGAAACCCCCCCCAAGGAGCACCTCCATGGCAGAGCAGGCCGCCCCCGCGACCGCCCGTGAATGGCACCTCGCCGCCCGCCCCCAGGGCTGGCCGGTGCCCGCCGACTTCGCCCTGGTCGAGGCCCCGGTCCGGACCCCGGGCCCGGGCGAGATCCTGGTCCGCAACACCCACCTGTCGGTCGACCCGTACATGCGCGGCAGGATGAACGACACCAAGTCCTACGTGCCCCCGTTCCAGCTCGGCCAGGCGATGGACGGCGGCGCGGTCGGCTACGTGGTCGCCTCCGAGGCGGAGGGCTTCGCCCCCGGCGACGCCGTGCTGCACGGGCTCGGCTGGCGCGAGTACGCCACCCTGGACGCGAAGCGCGCGGTCAAGGTCGACCCGGCGGCCGGCCCGCTCTCCGCCTACCTCGGCGTGCTCGGCATGCCCGGCCTGACCGCCTACGCCGGACTGCTCGCCGTCGGCGCCCTCAAGGAGGGCGACAAGGTCTTCGTCTCCGGCGCGGCCGGCGCCGTCGGCTCGCTGGTCGGCCAGATCGCCCGGCTCAAGGGCGCCTCGCTGGTGGTCGGCTCGGCCGGCTCGGCGGAGAAGGTCGCCAAGCTGGTGGACGACTTCGGCTTCGACGCGGCCTTCAACTACAAGGACGCCCCGGTCGCCGAGCAGCTCGCCAAGGCCGCCCCGGAGGGCATCGACCTCTACTTCGACAACGTCGGCGGGGACCACCTGGAGGCCGCGATCGGCGCCCTCGGCGTGCACGGCCGCGCGGTGCTCTGCGGCGCGATCGCCCAGTACAACGACACCACCCCTCCCGCCGCCCCGCGCAACCTGGCGCTGGCGATCGGCAAGCGGCTGCGCCTGGAGGGCATGCTGGTCGGCGACCACGCCGCCCTGCAGCCGCAGTTCGTGGCCGAGGTGGGCGGCTGGCTGCGCTCCGGCGAGCTGCGCTCCGAGGAGACCGTGGTGGACGGCTTCGACAACGCCGTCGAGGCCTTCCTCGACCTGCTCCGCGGCGTCAACACCGGCAAGATGGTGGTCCGCCTGGACGGCTGACCCTCCGTCAGGGCCATTGGTCCGGAGTCGAACCCGCCCCGCCGCCCCGACCGGGCGCGCGGGGCGGTTCGCGTGCACGGCGCAGGGGATCCGGCCGCACTACCGCATTCCGGCCGGATCCGAAAGTGCGTCATCCATCGCCCCGCGCCGCGCGGTACGGTGGTCCCGCCCGGCGATGGGGCCGTTCGGGGGAGAGATCCGGCCGAGGGGTAGACCTCGTTGAGGATTCGACTAGCATTGAGCGAAAGCCTGTCCGTTTTGCTCAATTTAGTAGCTTAATGTCGGCTAACGTGGGTAACTGTGGATCAACTGCAGGCACGAGGCAGCTGGGGAAGGCGACCCTCGTCCACAGCCTGGAGGTCCCGGTGACGACACGTGGAGTTCTCTACATCCACTCCGCGCCCCGCGCGCTGTGCCCGCACGTCGAGTGGGCCGTCGCGGGGGTGCTCGGTGTGCGGGTGAGCCTGGACTGGATCCGCCAGCCGGCCGCACCCGGGCACTGGCGTGCCGAGCTCTCCTGGCAGGGGGAGCCCGGCACCGCTTCGAAGCTCGCCTCCGCGCTGCGCGGCTGGCAGCTGATGCGGTACGAGGTGACCAGCGAGCCCTGCGCCACGGCGGAGGGCGAGCGGTACAGCAGCACGCCCACGCTCGGCATCTTCCACGCCGTCACGGGCATCCACGGCGACATCCTGATCCCCGAGGACCGGCTGCGGGCCGTCCTGCTGCGGGCCCGCAGCGAGGGGGCCGACCTGGAGGCCGAGATCTCCCGGCTGCTGGGCAAGCCCTGGGACGACGAGCTGGAGCCGTTCCGCTACGCGGGCGAGGGCGCCCCGGTGCGCTGGCTGCACCAGGTGGTCTGAGCCCGCGGGACGACACGACGGAGGGGCCGGCGCTCGATCCGAGCGCCGGCCCCTCCGTCACGGGCGTCAGCGGGTGCGGAAGGCCAGCACCACGTTGTGGCCGCCGAAGCCGAACGAGTTGTTCAGCGCGGCGATCCGGCCCTCGGGCAGCGGGGTCGCCTCGGTCACGACCTTCGCGTCCACCTCGTCGTCCAGCTCCTCGACGTTGATGGTCGGCGGGGCGATCCGGTGGTGCAGCGCCAGCACGGTGGCGACGGTCTCGATGCCGCCGGCGCCGCCCAGCAGGTGGCCGGTCATCGACTTGGTGGCGGAGACCAGGATGTGGTCGAGGTCCTCGCCCAGCTCCTTGCGGAGCGCCTTGAGCTCGGCGGTGTCGCCCTGCGGGGTCGAGGTGGCGTGCGCGTTGACGTGCACGATCTCGGCCTTGTCCAGCTCGTTGCGGTCGAACAGGTCGGCCAGCGCGCGGGCCACACCGGCACCGGTCGGCTCGGGCTGGGCGATGTGGTGGGCGTCCGAGGACAGGCCCTGGCCGACGGCCTCGCAGTAGATCCGGGCGTTGCGGGCCTCGGCGTGCTCCAGCGACTCCAGCACGACCACGCCGGCGCCCTCGCCCAGCACGAAGCCGTCCCGGGCCTTGTCGTACGGGCGCGAGGCACGCTCGGGCTCGTCGTTGTTCTTGGACATCGCCATCATGTTGGCGAACGCGGCGATCGGCAGCGGGTGGATGGCCGCCTCGGTGCCGCCGGCCACCACGACGTCGGCGCGGCCGCTGCGGATCATCTCGATCGCGTAGCCGATCGCCTCGGCGCCGGAGGCGCAGGCGGAGACGGGGGTGTGCACACCCGCGCGGGCGCCGACCTCCAGGCCGACGTTGGCCGCCGGGGAGTTGGGCATCAGCATCGGGACGGTGTGCGGGGAGACCTTGCGGGCGCCCTTCTCCCGCAGCACGTCGTACTGGTCGAGCAGGGTGGTCACGCCGCCGATGCCGGAGGCGATCACGGCGCCCAGGCGCTCGGGGGCGAGCTTGGAGGACTCGTCGGTGGCCGGGGTCTCGTAGCCGGCGTCGGCCCAGGCCTCGCGGGCGGCGATCAGCGCGAACTGGGCGGAGCGGTCGAGCTTGCGGGCCAGCGGGCGGGGCAGGATCTCGCCCGGCTCGACCGCGGTGCGTGCGGCGATCCGGACCGGCAGGTCCTGGGCCCACTCCTCGGTCAGCGCCGCCACTCCGGAGCGCCCGGCGATCAGGTTCTCCCAGGTGGTGGCGGCGTCGCCGCCCAGCGGCGTGAAGGCGCCGATACCCGTGACGACCACGGTTCGGTTCTCAGCGGTCACTGGTTTCTCTTCTTTCACGTTTCGTGCGGGGTCGGCGGCGAGCCGAAGAAGGGCCCGGCCGGGCGCCCGGTGGGGCGTCCCGGCCGGCGGGTCGACGTGGCTCTCGGAGCCGGGCCGACGGGTCAGCCGTCCTGGGCGTGCGTCACGCCGGACGGACTGGGCGACTCGTACGAGTCGATCGCTCAGGCGGCGTTGGTGAGGATGTAGTTCACCGCGTCGCCGACGGTCTTCAGGTTCTTGACCTCGTCGTCCGGGATCTTGACGTCGAAGCGCTCCTCGGCGGCCACGACGACCTCGACCATGGACAGCGAGTCGACGTCCAGGTCGTCGGTGAAGGACTTGTCCTCCTGGACGTCCTCGCCCGGGATACCGGCGATCTCGTTGACGATCTCGGCGAGACCTTCCAGGACCTCGTCCTTGGTGTAAGCCATACCGGCTGCTCCTCTTCGGTGTTGAACGTGTCCGACCGTCGGCCGGGCACGGGCTTGTGGATGGGGTGGGGCGAAACGCGCCTAGGGGAGCGTAACGACTGCCGCGGCGTAGACGAGACCCGCCCCGAACCCGATGATCAGCGCGAGGTCGCCGCTGTGGGCCTCGCCGGACTCCAGCATGCGCTCCATCGCCAGCGGGATGGAGGCCGCGGAGGTGTTGCCGGTCTCCGCGATGTCGCGGGCGACCGGCACCGACGCGGGCAGCTTGAGCGCCTTGATCATGGCGTCGGTGATCCGCATGTTGGCCTGGTGCGGGATGAAGGCGCCGAGCTGGTCGGCGGTGATCCCGGCGGCGTCCAGCGCCTGCTGGGCCACCTTGGCCATCTCCCAGACCGCCCAGCGGAACACCGGCTGGCCGTCCATCCGCAGGGCCGGCCACTTGTGGTCCTGCTCCTCGCCCGGGCCGTTGATGGCGTCGGGCTTGGCGAAGGCGGTGTCCCAGGCCTGCGTCTGGCTGATGACGTCGGACTGCGAGCCGTCCGAGCCCCAGATCAGCTTGCCGATGCCCGGCGTGTCGGACGGGCCGACGATCGCGGCGCCGGCGCCGTCGCCGAAGATGAAGGCGGTCGAGCGGTCCGACTTGTCGGTCAGGTCGCTGAGCCGCTCGACGCCGATCACCAGCACGTACTCGGCGTTGCCGCCGCGGATCATGCCGTCAGCCAGGCCCAGGCCGTAGCCGAAGCCGGCGCAGGCGGCCGAGATGTCGAAGGCCGGGGCGGTGCCGCAGCCGAGCCGTTCGGCGATCTCGGTGGCGATCGCGGGGGTCTGCTTGAGGTGCGAGACGGTCGCGACGATCACGCCGCCGATCTGCTCGGCGGAGATGCCGGCCTGCGCGACGGCCTTGCCGGCGGCCTGCAGCGACATCTCGGCGACGCTCTCCTCCGGGCCCGCCCAGCGGCGCTCGGCGATCCCGCTCCGGGTGCGGATCCACTCGTCCGAGGAGTCGATCCACTCCAGGACCTCGGAGTTGGGGATGACCCGGACCGGGCGGTAGCCGCCGACCCCGTGGATCCGGGAGTACTGCGCGCCGGTGGCGGGGCGGATCTGGGGCTTGGTCATGCCAGGTCCTCCTGGTCCTGCTGGTCCGGCTGCTCCTGGCCGCTGTGCTCCGCGATGAGCGCACGGGCCTTGTCCAGGTCGGCGGGGGTCTTCAGGGCGAGCGTGGCCACGCCCTTGAGGTTGCGCTTGAGCAGCCCCGTGAGCGTGCCCGCGGGGGACAGCTCGATCACGGCGGTCGCGCCCAGCCGGCCGAGGGTCTCCGTGCAGAGGTCCCAGCGGACCGGGTTGGAGACCTGCGACACCAGGCGGGCCAGCACCTCGGCGCCGGAGTCGACGACCCCGCCGTCCCTGTTGGACACGTAGGTGACCTGCGGGTCGGCCACGGCCAGGCTCGGGGCCAGCGCGGCGAGCCGCTCGACACCGGGGGCCATGTGCTCGGTGTGGAACGCACCGGCCACCTTGAGCGCGATCAGCTTGGCGCCGGCCGGCGGGTCGGCCTTGAGGGCCTCCAGCTGGACCAGCGTGCCGGCCGCGACGATCTGGCCGCCGCCGTTGTTGTTGGCCGCGGTCAGGCCGTGCTCGGCCAGCTTCGCCGCGACGACCTCGGGGTCGCCGCCGAGCACGGCGGTCATGCCGGTCTCGGTGACGGTGGCGGCCTCGGCCATGGCCAGGCCGCGCTCACGGACGAAGGTCAGCGCCTCGGCCGCGCCGAACACGCCGGCGAGGGCGGCGGCGGTGATCTCACCGACGCTGTGGCCGGCGACGGCGCCGGTCAGCTTGCGGGCGACGTCCTCGTCCGGGAACAGCGCGCGGGCGGTCACCAGACCGGCCGCGACCAGCAGCGGCTGGGCGACGGCCGTGTCCTTGATCTCCTCGGCGGAGGCCTCCGTCCCGGCGTGCACCAGGTCGAGCCCGGCGGGCTCCGACCAACGGCGCAGGCGGTCGGCGACACCGTCCAGCTCCAGCCAGGGGCTGAGGAAACCGGGGGACTGGGCACCCTGTCCAGGGGCGACGATTACGAGCACGGTTCAACCCTCTCTCGCCAGGCGCCCGGGGGCGGGTAGGCGACGGTAACGAAGAAAACCATCCGGGATTGTATGGTCCCTACACCCCGGCTCAACCGGGCTCCCCGGCGGCGGTGAGCCGGCCGAGGGCCAGTGCGATCCGCAGGGTGAACGCCGAACGTACGTCGGAGGGGGCGTACCCCGTGACGTCGGTCACACGTCGTAGCCGGTAGCGCACCGTGTTGGGGTGCACGAAGAGCATTCGGGCCGCGCCCTCCAGGGAGGACGCCTGCTCCAGGTAGACGCTCAGCGTCTCCAGCAGGGCGGAGCCGGCCTCGTCCAGCGGTGTGTAGATCTCCTCCACCAACTGGCGGCGGGCGGCCTGGTCCCCGGCGAGCGCCCGTTCGGGCAGCAGGTCGTCGGCGAGCACCGGGCGCGGGGCGTCCGGCCAGGCGGCGCAGGCGCGCAGTCCGGACGCGGCGGCGTGCGCCGAGCGGGTCGCCGAGAGCAGGTCCGGCACGGTCGGGCCGATCACCACCGGGCCCGGCGCGAACTGGCCGATCAGCGCCCGGGCGGCGTGCACCGGCTCCTTCTCGCCGCCGACCACGACCACCAGGCGCTTGCCCAGCACCCCGGTCAGCACGTTCAGCTTGGCGTACCGGGCGGCCCGGCGGATCGCCTCGACCACCAGCTCGCTGTCGCCGTCCGGGGCGCTGCCCATCACCACCCGGACCTGGCTGGGCTGGCCCCAGCCCAGGGCGGCCGCCCGGGACAGCACGCCCTCGTCGGCGTCGCCGGACAGCAGGGAGTTCACCACCAGCGCCTCCAGCCGGGCGTCCCAGGCGCCGCGCGCCTCGGCCGCCTGGGCGTACACCTGGGCGGTGGCGAAGGCGATCTCCCGGGCGTAGACCAGCACGGACTCGCGCATGTCCGCCTCGTCGCCGGGGGCGGCCACTTCCTCGATGGCCTCCTCCATCACCTCGATCGTGGTGCGGATCAGCTCCACGGTCTGGCGCAGCGTGATCGCCCTGGTCAGCTCGCGCGGGGCGGTGCCGAAGACGTCGGTGGAGATCGCCCGGGCGGCCTCCGGGTGGCGGTACCACTCGGTGAAGGCGGCGATGCCCGCCTGGGCGACCAGGCCGATCCAGGAGCGGTGCTCCGGCGGCATCCGCCGGTACCAGCCGAGCTGGTCGTCCATCCGCGAGATCGCGGCGGTGGCCAGCTTCCCCGAGGACTTCTCCAGCCGCTTGAGCGTCGCGGCCCGGCGCTCGGCCCGCTCGGCGGCGTTCCGGCGCTCCTGGGCGGTCAGACGGGGGGCGGGGCGGCCGGGGCGGTCGCGGGCGGTCCGGGGAGCCGGGCTCTTCCCGGTGGGTTCGGCGGGCGGCGTGGGTTCGCTCTTGGAGTTCGCGGAAGCGGCTGGCACAAGGACAAGACTGCCTCACGCGAGTGACTGCTCGTGCACACCCCCCGGTGCGGGGGCACGGTGGTGCCGCTCACGGCCCCGGGGCGCGGGGCGCGTCCGCGCCCCGGCGCGCGCCGTCCGGAGCAGTACGGTGAGGGGCGTGACCGACGACGCCGCCCGCCCCCGCGCCGACCAGCGCCGCACCGCCGAGCGCTACCGCTCCACCCCCGCCGAGGGCATCGAGACCCGACACGCGTTCTCCTTCTCCGGCCACTACGACCCGAAGAACACCCACTTCGGCGCGCTGCTCGCGTGCAACGAGGAACTCCTGGCGCCCGGCGCCGGGTTCGAGGAGCACAAGCACCGGGACACCGAGATCCTCACCTGGGTGCTGGAGGGCGCGCTGGCCCACCGGGACTCGCACGGCCACGGCGGGGTGGTGCGCCCGGGCATGGTCCAGCACCTCAGCGCCGGCTCCGGGGTCACCCACACCGAGCGCAACGTCGGCGGCGCCACCGGGCCGGTGCGCTTCGTCCAGATGTGGCTGCAGCCGGACGAGTTCGACGCCGCCCCCGCGTACGGGCTGCGCAAGGTGGAGCGGGCGGACGGCGGGTTGACGCTGCTGGCCTCCGGCCTGGAACGCGACGCCGGGACGGACGCCCTGCGGCTGCGCCGCCGCGACGCCGCGCTCTGGCTGGCCACCGCCGGCCCCTGGCAGCCGCTGCCCGAACTGCCCGCCGCGCCCTGGCGGTACGCCCACCTGACGGCCGGCTCCCTGGGTTACCGGACCGTGCCCGGGCCCAAGGGCGCCGGGCGGTCGATGGCGCCCGGCGACAGCGTGCGGGTCACCGGCGAGGCCTTCGCCGACCCGGCGGCCGGGGAGACCGGCGCCGAACTCCTGCTCTGGGAGATGCACTCGCCGGTCTCGTACGGCTGAGGTCAGCCCCGCAGTTCGCCGAGGACGGCGTCGGACAGCGGCGGCCAGGCCTCCACGGCCCAGGGGCCGAAGTCCCGGTCGGTGAGCGCGACGCAGGCCGCGCCGGCCCGCGGGTCGACCCAGAGGAAGGTGCCGGACTGGCCGAAGTGGCCGAAGGTCTCGGGGGAGTTGGCGGTGCCGGTCCAGTGCGGGCTCTTGCCGTCGCGGATCTCGAAGCCGAGGCCCCAGTCGTTCGGGCGGCGGTGCCCGTAGCCGGGCAGCACGCCGCTGGTGCCGGGGAAGGCGACCTCGCGGGTGGCCCGCCGGACGGTGGACGGGTCCAGCAGCTTCGGGGACTGCAGCTCGGCAGCGAACCGGGCCAGGTCGGCCACCGTGGACAGGCCGCCGGCGCCGGCCGGGGACTTGCTCGCGGTGTTGATCAGGGTGTCGTGCATGCCCAGCGGCTCGAACACCGCCTCGGCGACGTACCGGTGGAACGCGATCCCGGCGGCCTCGGCCAGGGTGGCCGCCAGCACGTCGAAACCGGCGTTGGAGTAGAGCCGGCGCTTGCCGGGCTCGGAGAACAGCCGGTCCTCGTCGAAGCCGAGGCCCGAGGTGTGGGCGAGCAGGTGGCGGACGGTGGAGCCGGGCGGGCCGGCCGGGTCGTCCAGCTCGAACACGCCCTCCTCCAGGGCGACCAGGGCCGCGTAGGAGGTGAGCAGCTTGGTCACCGAGGCCAGCGGGAAGAGGTGCTGCTGCGGGCCGTGGGCGCCCAGCACCGCGCCGTCCGACCCCCGGACCACCGCGGCGGCGGCGTGGGGCACGGGCCAGTTGTCGATCATCCGCAAGCTCTCCATGCGGTCGACTCTAATGTGCGGTCCGGTCGGGTGGCGGGGGCACCCGGGTGGGTGGCTTGCTTGGAGTGCACTCCAACTCGGTAGCGTCGTCGGCACAGGACAGGGGGAATCGATCATGGCCACACCCGTACGGGCCCGGGCCGGTCTGCGCAGCTGCGCCGAGGTCTTCAACGGCCAGGACAGTGAGCCGGACCGGACCCCGCGGCACACCATCAGCGAGGTCGCCGCCGTCAGTGGGCTGACCGCCCACACGCTCCGCTGGTACGAGCGGATCGGCCTGCTCGACCCGGTCGACCGCGCGGCCGGCGGCCAGCGCCGCTACTGCGACGGCGACCTGCGCCGGCTGGCCTTCCTGGGCCGGCTGCGGCTGACCGGGATGTCGGTGGCGGACATGCTCAGGTACGTCGACATGGCCCGCCGCGGCGACGAGACCTACGTCGAGCGCCGGGAGCTGCTGGAGACCCAGCGCGAGGAGGTCCGGCAGCGGATCGTCGACCTCCAGGCCACCCTGGCCGTCCTCGACCACAAGATCGATCTCTATGCCGGGAGGATCGCCGACAGTGCCGGCGCCCCCGTCCGAAGCCAGCACCACCGAGTAGAGGAAGAGCAGAGCGCATGACTCACCCCGTCCTCCCCACCGCACCCCTCGGCACCGACGGCCCGCTGGTGGGCGTCCAGGGCCTCGGCTGCATGGGCATGAGCGAGTTCTACGGCCCGACCGACTCCGACGAGGCGCGCGCCACCCTGGACGCCGCGCTGGAGGCCGGCGTCACCCTGTTCGACACCGCGGACATGTACGGCCACGGCCGCAACGAGGAGTTCCTCGCCCCGTTCGTCCGCGCCAACCGCGACCGGGTGGTCATCGCCACCAAGTTCGCCATCGACCGCAGCGAGGAGGACCCGAGCCGCCGGGCCATCCGCAACGACCCGGAGTACATCCGCACCGCGGTGGAGGGCTCGCTGCGCCGCCTCGGCGTGGAGACGATCGACCTGTACTACATGCACCGCCGTGACCCGGCCGTGCCGCTGGCCGACTCGGTCGGCGCGATGGCCGAGCTGGTGAAGGCCGGCAAGGTGCGGCGGCTGGGGCTGTCCGAGGTGACCGGGGCCGAGCTGCGCGAGGCGCACGCCGTCCACCCGATCGCCGCGGTGCAGTCCGAGTGGTCGGTGTTCGCCCGGGACGTCGAGCGCTCCGCGGTGCCGGCCGCGGCCGAGCTGGGCGTCGCCTTCGTGCCGTACTCGCCGCTCGGGCGGGGCTTCCTGACCGGCGCCTTCCAGGACGCGGCGACCCTCACGGCGGGCGACTTCCGCCGCAGCAGCCCGCGCTACACCGGGGAGAACGCCGTCGCCAACGGCGAACTGCTCACCCCGCTGCGGGAGATCGCCGCCGCCCACGACGCGACGCTCGCCCAGGTCGCGCTGGCCTGGGTCCAGCAGCGGGCCCAGGTGCACGGGCTGACCGTGGTGCCGATCCCCGGCACCCGCAAGCGCAGCCGGCTCGCCGAGAACACCGGTGCGGTCGCCCTGCGGCTGAGCACGGAGGAGCTGGCGCTGCTGGAGCCGCTGGCCGGCCGGGTGGCGGGCGAGCGCTACGCGGACATGAGCAACACCTCGGTCGGGCGCGAGTAGTCGGGTGGTACAGCCGTGCGGGGCCGGGGGGTCGTCGACCTCCCCGGCCCCGCACGGGGTTGTGCGGCCTCAGGCCTTGCGGCCCGTCCAGGCGGCCAGCCGGGCGTGCACGTCGGCGTCCTCGGCGACCGGCAGCACCGCGCCGAACGGGACCCCCTCGACCCGGCCCTCGGGCGGCAGGACCAGCTCGGCGACGGCCAGCGCGGTGCGGGCCAGCCCCTCGTCCAGGGCGAAGCCGTTGCCGAGGGCGGTGGCGATGTCCCAGGAGTGGGTCACCGTCTCCATCACGTAGCCGCCGACCACCATCCCGCCGGGCACCTCGCCCCAGGGTGCGGAGGTCGGGCGGCCCAGCTTGGCGTCGTCCGCCCAGGCGGCGGTGGCGCGGGCGGCGGCCCGGGCGAGCGCGGCCGGCCAGCCGTCGTCCGCCGGGTCCTCGATGCCGGGCAGGATGTCCGCGGCCAGGCCGCCCTCGCCCATGTAGGCGAACCGGTGGATGCCGCCGACCACGTGGTTCAGCAGCTGACGCAGCGTGTACTCGTCGCACGGGGTGGGCCGGTCGAGGTCGGCGGGGGTGACGGCGGCGACCAGCTGCGCCAACTGGCCGAGGGCGGCGAGGTACTGGGGGCGGGCGTCCTGGACGGCGTTCATCTTCGGTCAACTCCTGGGTGCGGTGCGGTCCTTGCTCGGGGCGGCCCTCTGCCGGGGGCGGCCCCTGCCCGGACCGTTCGGTCGGGCTCGGAACGCAATCTCCCAGTAAAACCTGACAAGTGCCGTCAGGATTCTTGGGATCCTGGAGCCATGAAGGCCGACCGCCTGCTCTCGATCCTGCTGCTGCTCCAGACCCGGGGCCGGGTGCCCGCCACCGAACTGGCCGAACGGCTGGAGGTGTCCGTCCGCACCATCTACCGGGACGTCGAGTCGCTCTCCGCCGCCGGGGTGCCGGTGTTCACCGAACGCGGCCGGCACGGCGGCATCAACCTGCTGCCCGGCTACCGCACCGACGTCACCGGGCTGACCGCCGACGAGGCGCGGGCCCTGTTCGTGCTCTCCGCCCAGGGCGCCCACAGCGACCTCGGGCTGGACGGTGCGCTCGGCTCGGCGCTGCGCAAGGTGATGGCCGCGCTGCCCGCCCCGCACCGCCCGGCCGCCGAGCGGGTCAGCGAGCGGATCCTGGTCGACCCGGCACGCTGGATGCAGAACCCGCAGGCGGGCGCCGGCAGTCCGCCGGACCTGGGCGAGCTGCAGTACGCGGTCTTCGCCGACCGGCGGCTGCGGCTGCGCTACCGGCACAGCGGGGCGCCCGCGCCGGTGGAGTACACCGTCGACCCGTACGGCCTGGTGAACAAGGCCGCGGTCTGGTACCTGGTGGCCGATCTGCACGGCGAGCCGCGGCTGTTCCGGGCCGACCGGGTGCTGGCCGCCGAGACCGCCGAGGAGGCGGTGCGCCGCCGGGCCGGGGTGGCGCTCGGCGAGGTGTGGGCGGCGCTGCGCGAGCAGGTGGAGCGGCTGCCCGTGGACGTGCCGGTACCGGTGCGGGTGCGGCGCGGGCGGCTGGACATGTTCCTGCGCATCCACGGCGGCCGGGTCACGGCCCTGCCGCCGGAGACGGACAGCGGAGTGGCCGAGGAGTGGGTCGAGCTGGCGATGGCCTTCCCGTCCGCGGCGGCCGTCCGCTCACTGCTGGCCTTCGGCGCCGAGGTCGAGGTGCTGGGCCCGCCGGCCGCCCGGCGCGAGCTGGCGCGGGCGGCGGCGGAGGCCCTGCGGCTGTACCAGGAGCAGTGACGCCCCAACAGGGCCTAGGAGTTGGACTGGGGCCGGACGACGTCGCGGTAGTCGCCGAGCGAGATCGCCGCGAAGTTGTGCAGGCTGTCGGTGCCGTCGGTGAAGTAGCCGTTGTGGCCGGCCGCGCGGGCGGAGGAGATCTGCTCGGCACCGAAGCCGCCGCCGGTCGGGTCGGCGCCGTGGCCGAGCTTGCCGACCTCCAGGAACGGGACGTTGCCGATCCAGTCGCTGGGGTTGCGGGTGGCCCACACGTGGACGCCGCTGCCCAGCTCGTCGGCCGACTGCACGCCCATGCCCGGGCTGCCGAACACCATCATGTCGGTGATGCCGGAGGTGTCGGACGGCGAGGCGGCCGCCCGCGGGATCTTCGGGGCGGCGGTGCCGCACACCACCGAGCCGTACGAGTGGCAGAGCAGCGCCGGGGGCGCGTCCGGGCGGGTGGTCTCCCGCAGGCCCGCCAGCAGTCGCTCCAGCCGGGGCGCGGCGACGTCGGCGAGCCGGGAGGTGGCCGCGTCCGGGCCGAGGCCCGAGGGGGTGACGTACCCCGTCCAGGCGATCACGGCGGTGCGGGTGCCCGGGGCCTGGCGCTGCTCCTCGGAGTACAGGGCGCGGGCCATGCCGGCCGGGGAGCGCAGCGGCTCGGCCGCCTGGTCGAAGTGGCCGAGGTCGGCGTCGGAGCCCGGGACGATGACGGAGACGTGCTCGGCGTCGGCGAGGTCGCCCCAGACCTCGGTGACCAGGCCGCGGCCGCGCGGGTCGAAGGCGAGGACCTGCCGGTCGGGGGTGAGCAGGTGGTCGACGTCGTTGGCGCGGGAGACGGCCAGGGCGCGGGTGTCGGCGTCCAGCTTCTTGTCGGCCGCGCGGGCCCGGGCGGCGTCGCGCTCGTTCGCCAGGGCGATCCGGTTGGCGCGGTAGCGCAGGTCCAGCGGGGCGCCGTCGTAGTTGCCGACGACCAGCGGGTAGTCCTTGATCAGCCGGTCCAGCTCGGTGGGGGCGAGCGAGGCGAAGAAGGCGGCGGCGTCGGCCGGGCTGGTGGTGGCCGGGTCGGGCAGGACGCGGCCGAAGGAGTGGTCCTGGATCCAGGCGGCGCTGCCGGCCGGAGGCGTGGAGATCGCCAGCTGCTCCGAGGAGACCGCGGCGGCGGCTGCCGAGGCACCCGCGTCGGCGAGCACGGCACAACCCGCGAACGCCCCGATCAGTACCCGCTTCCAGCGTCGACGGTTGCGCACCGCACCAACTCCCTTGGGGCCCGTCACCGTTTCTCGGGCGGTGCCCGGAGGGTGCGAAATGGACTTGCTGACTTCCCTGGGAAAGCGTAGAGGTCACAGGAGGGTGACGGACACGCCCAAACTGTGGGATGGATCACATGAACCGGGAGTGTCCTCCCGACGTCCTTGTGTGGCCGTTCCGGCGGTGCTAAGCGGAGTGGCGGGCGTCATGTTCGGAGACCACCCTCTTGGGGGCCGTCCGCCGCCAGGCCTCGGTGACCACGTCGCGCAGCTCCTCCGGGTCGACCAGGTCCAGTCGGACGCTCACCCAGCCGTGGCGTCCGACGTAGCGCGCGAAGGAGAACACCTCGGGCTCGGCGGCGATCAGTTCGGCCTGGTCCTCGCGGGTGGCCTTGACGGTGACGCTGTCGCCGTCGGGGTCGCCCATCGCGAAGACCTTGCCGCGCACCCGCAGGGTCTGGATGCCCCAGGTCGGTTCCTGGGCGGCCTCCGGCAGGGCCAGGGCCATCGCGCGGAACTCGTCGAACGTCACCATGGCGGCAGGGTAGAGCAGGGCCCCGCTGCGCGCCCCCGCACCCCCGGGTGGGCGCGGGGGCGCGGGGCGCGGGCGGCGCTCAGCCGAGCGAGGCCCAGTTGTCGCAGGTCCGGTCTCCGTCGACCAGCCGGTCCGGGTGCCCGCTGCCGTCGGCGACCGAGATCCGGCGGTAGCTCTGGCCGCAGAAGACCCAGAACTCGCTGCTGCCGCTGACCCGTTGGCGGTCCGGGACGGGCAGGAAGCAGTCCCGGCCGTCGGCCCCGGTGACCACCGAGGGGTACCAACGGCCCACCGACATGTCGGGGTTGCGGGTCCAGGTCTCCGTCCACGGGTCGAAGACCAGCGAGAGCTTGGCGCCGGTGCCGCCGTTGCCGCCCAGGTTGCCGCCGAAGACGCCGAGCATGCCGTTGGGCAGGAAGGAGTGCCCGGAGCAGAAGAACGGCACCGGGCGGGGCTCGTCCAGGCCGTCCGGCATGTCCGGGACCGGCGGGTCGACCCGCCGGAAGGCGTCCTTGCCGGTGCCCTTGGCCGGGTCCCAGAGGAAGGCCCGGCCGGCGTTCTCCTTGCCGATGGTCTGGGTGGGGGCGGGTTCCTTCTCGGGGTTGGTCTCGATCCGTTCGAAGGAGAACAGCAGGACCTTGCCGGTGGGCAGCAGGGCGACGTGGTCGCCGAAGTCGGGGGAGGGGAAGTACTCCTTGAAGGCGCCGAAGGTCTCCGGCGCGAAGGCCTTGTTGAGCTGGGCCTGGGAGGCGGTCAGGGCGTTGTACCGGTTGGTGCGGGTGGTCTGCGGGTGGTCTGCGGGTAGTCGCCGACGCCGCGGACGGCCGCGCGCATCCGGGCGTGCTCCTCGGCGTGCTCCCGGCCGAGGGCGGCGACCTCGTCCTGCCGCACCTCCTCGGCGACCCGGCGGGAGTCGACGTGCGGGGCGAGGTCGTCCCCGCCGTGGGCGAGTGCCGGGGCGGCGGCGCTCAACAGGCTTCCGGTGGTGACCGCGAGGACCACGGCGGCGGCCGGCAGCCGGTGGCGGCCCCGGGGCCGGGACCGCGGGCGGGACGGGGACGGGGGCATGGATCTCCTCGGGGAGGGAGGGGTGTTCGGGGAGGGGGCGAATGCGGACGGACGGGCCGTGGGCGGGCGCGGTCCGGCGATGGACGCCGACCGTCACAGAACATCACAGTGCGTGGTGAGACGCATGTGCCGTGCCTCCCTTGGAGCGGTGCCCCTTCCGGGGATGCGCTGGAACGGCCGAAGGGGCGCGCACCGTTCGGTTGCGCGCCCCTTCGGAGCGGTGATCGCCGGCGTGGTCGCCGGGGTGTCACACCATGCCCAGCGCGTACGCGGCGAACAGCGCCGCCGCCGCGCCCGCCAGCGCCTTGCCGGCCCGGGAGAAGGCCGTCCACGGCCCGTCGAAGCGCCGGGTGAACCACCCGATCGTCACCAGGGCGGCCCCGAACAGCGGCAGCAGGGCCAGCCGGGCGGCCACCCAGCCGAGCGAGTCCGGCGCGGTGGTCAGCCCCGGCAGGGCGCCCAGGCCGGCTGCGCCGGGCACCGCCACCGCGAGCATCGCGCTCTGGTGCCAGCAGAAGATCGTCATCGCCGACAGGTTGACCGCCACCACCGGCAGCCACAGCAGCGGACGGCGGGTCAGCAGCCGGCCCAGCCGCTCCCGCAGCAGCACCGCCGCGCCGCACTGCACCGCGGCCAGGGCCAGCACCAGCAGGGACGGCGGGTGCGAGTTGGTCCGCTCGACGCCCGGCACCCCGACCATGCTCGCCGGGTAGTGGAACGCCACCAGCAGGACCGCGAACAGCGCCGCGCCGCCGAACAGCAGCACCCGGGCGGCCGACCGGCCGAGCCGGCCCTGCGCCCACAGCACGCCCAGCTGGTAGCCGAACATCCAGCCCGGCAGCAGGTTCAGCAGCCCCAGCCAGGACGGCACCGCCTCGGCCCACGGCCCGTACCGCAGCAGGTCGACCAGCGCGACCGAGGCCACCAGCAGGCCCGCCGACCACGGGCCGAGCCGCCGCCCGAAGGCCACGCAGAGCGGGGTGAGCGCGGTCAGCGCCAGGTACACCCCGATGTACCAGAGCGGCTGCACCACCAGGGTGGCGCCGGTGCGCAGGGTGTCCGCGGGCACCCCGAGCCGGGGCAGCAGCGGGATCAGCAGCGCCCACACCGCCGTCACCCCCAGCACCGGCCGCAGCAGCCGGACCGTCCGGGCCCGCAGCCAACTCCCGTACGTCAGCCCCTTCTCCCGGGCCCGCTCCAGCGAGCGGACCGAGGAGTGGCCGCCGACCAGGAAGAACACCCCGAGCATCTGGAGCACCCAGCTGGCCGGGGCGAGGCCGCCCAGGGCGGAGAGCGGGCTGGCGTTGTGCAGGGCGCCGTCGGCGGAGAGGGTCAGGCCGCCGAGCATCCAGTGGCCGATCGGGACGGAGAGCAGGGCGAGGGCGCGCAGGCCGTCCAGGGCGCGGTCGCGGCTCGCGGGGGTCTTCGCGTCGACCTTCGCGGCGGCGCGGCGCAGGGCGGCGACGGGGTGGGGCAGGGTGCTGGTGGGGCGGGCCATGGTGGTGCTCCTTCCTTGGCGGGGGGTGGGGCTCAGCGGCCCTGGGCGATGGCGGCGTAGGCGGCGAGGGAGGCGGTGCCGGGGGTGAAGTAGCCGGTGTGGCCGTGGGATCCGGTGGACGGCAGCGGGCGGGCGCCGAAGCCGGGGTCGGTCGGGTCGGCGCCGTGGCCGAGGCCGAGGAACCGGACGTTGGGCACGTCGCCGATCCAGTCCGAGTCGTTGCGGGCGGTGGCCCAGAGCGGCACCGCGGGGTCGAGGTCGGCGGCCGAGTCCACGCCCATGCCGGGCGAGCCGAGCACCACCAGGCCGGAGGCCCGGGCGGGGGTCGGGCGGGCCAGGCCGCAGACCACCGAGCCGTAGCTGTGGCAGAACACCGTGGGCGGGGCCTGCGGGGTCGTGCTGGCGGCGAGTCCGTCCAGGAACCGGTCGAGGCGGTCGGCGCCGGCCCGGGCGAGGTCCTCGGTGGCGGCGTCGAGGCCCACGCCGACCGGGGTGGTGTAGCCGGCCCAGGCGATCACGGCGGTCCGCCCGTCGGTGGCCCGGTACAGGGCGCGGGCCATGCCGACGGGGGTGCCGTACGGCTCGGTGGCGCGGTCGAAGGTGAGCAGGTCGATGTCCGAGCCGGGGACGATCACGGCGGTGCGGGGGGCGGTGGTGAGGTCGCCGAACACCTCGGCGACCTGGCCGCGGCCGCGCGGGTCGAAGGCGAGGACCTGCCGGCCGCCGTCCAGCAGGGTGCGGTAGCGCTCGGCGCGGGTGCGGGCGGCCTGCTGGTCCTGCGGGGTGAGGGCCGGGTCGGTGGTCCGGGCGAGTTCCCGGTCGCGTTCGGCGGTGAGGGCCAGGGTGTTGGCCCGGTACCGGAGCGGGACCGGGGCGCCGTCCAGGTTGCCGACCACCAGGGGGTGCCGGGCGGCCAGGGCCTGCTGCTGGGCGGGCGTCAACCCGGCGAAGAAGGAGGCCACTTGGGCGGGCGTGCTGGTGGCCGGGTCGGGGAGGCGCAGGCCGAGTGCGGTGTCGGCGGTCCAGGCGGCGCTGCCGGGCGGCGGGCCGGTGACGGCGGCCTGGGTGTCGGCGGCCCAGCCACCCGCGCCGAGCACCGCCGCCAGTGCCAGCGCGGTGGCGGCGAGCGCCCGCTTGGTACGGAGCTTGCGCATGTCCCTGTTCTCCCTCGTCCGTTCGGCAGCCGGCTTCGGCTTTCGACGAGGAGGAAGGTAGGAAGACGACGGCCCCGCGGACGTCACACCGCGGGGCCAACTACCCGGTGCTACCGGGGTATGAGGGGGACAACCCCCCTTACTCGCCGGGGGTTACCAGGCCGGACTCGTAGGCCAGCACCACGGCCTGGGCGCGGTCGCGCAGGTCGAGCTTGCCGAGGATGCGCCCGATGTGGGTCTTGACGGTCTGTTCGGCGAGCACCAGCTGGGCGGCGATCTCCTGGTTGGACAGGCCGCGGGCGATCAGCCCCAGCACCTCGGTCTCCCGCGGGGTCAGGCCGTTGAGCCGCAGTTTGGGGTCGCGGCGCCTGGCGGGCTTGGTGCGGGCGAAGTCGGCGATCAGCCGCCGGGTGACGGAGGGGGCGAGCAGGGCCTCGCCGGCCGCGACCACCCGGACCGCGGCGATCAGGTCGGCCGGCGGGGCGTCCTTGAGCAGGAAGCCGCTGGCCCCGGCGCGCAGCGCCTCGTACACGTAGTCGTCCACGTCGAAGGTGGTCAGCATCAGCACCTTGGGCCGGTGGGCGCCGGGGACGTCGGGGTCGAGCAGTCGCCGGGCGGCCTCCAGGCCGTCCATGACGGGCATCCGGACGTCCATCAGGACCACGTCCGGGTGGGTGCGGCCGGTGACCTCCAGGGCCTGGGCGCCGTCCGCCGCGTCCCCCACCACGTCGATGTCGCTCTGCGCGTTGAGCAGGGCGGCGAAGCCGGCCCGCACCATGGCCTGGTCGTCGACGATGATCACGCGGATGGTCATACGGGTGTCTCCTGGGGTGGGTCGAGCGGCAGGACGGCGGCCACCTTGAAGCCGCCGTCCGGCAGCGGGCCGGTGTCCAGCCTGCCATCGACCAGCCGGACGCGTTCACGCATGCCGACCAGGCCGTGCCCGGTGCCCTCGACCGAGGCCTCCAGTGACTCGGTGTGCTGGGACGGGGGCGCGTTGACCACGGTGAGCCGCAGTTCCGGGCCGTCCGCCGACAGCGACACCCAGGTCCGGGCGCCGGGGGCGTGCCGGACCACGTTGGCCAGCGCCTCCTGGACGATCCGGTAGACGGAGAGGCCGACGGCCTGCGGCACCAGCTCGGCCAGCCCCTCGTCCACGGTCAGTTCGGCGGGCACCCCGGCCCGCCCCACCGTCTCGACCAGCTGGGCGAGTTGGGCCACGCCCGGCTGCGGGGCCTTCTCCCCGGAGGCGTCCTCGCTGCGCAGCACCCCGAGCAGCCGGCGCATCTCGGCCAGTGACTCGCGCGCGGTGCCGGCGATCGCGGTGAACTCCTCGGCGGCGTCGTCCGGGACGCCCTGGATCCGGTACGGCGCGCTGGCGGCCTGTACCGCGATCACCGACATGTGGTGGGCCACCACGTCGTGCAACTCCCGGGCGATCCGGGCGCGTTCCTCCAGCAGGGTGCGCCGCTCGCGCTCCACCTCGCTGATCTGCTCCTGCTCGGTGAGCAGCCGGCGGGCGACCGCGCGGTCCTGCACGGCCCAGCCGAGCAGCAGGACGGCTCCGCTGAGCGCGATCAGCAGCACGGTGGTGCCGTCGCCGGCCCGGGGCAGTCCGAGGGTGGTGGTGAGGACGGTGAGCAGGAAGGTGGCGATCCAGACCGAGACCACGGTGGCCCGGCGCTCGCGCAGCCCGAGGGCGAGCAGCAGGAAGAGGTACGCGATGATCATCGGTGCCGTCCACGGCCAACTGCCCATCAGCTGGTGGTGGCGGGCGGTGATGGCGGCGGTGAGGACCAGGGTGGGGGCGCTGATCCACCAGGCGGCCAGCGGGCGGGTGATGGCGAGGAACAGCGGGGTGGTCTGGGCGACGGTGAGTGCGGCGGCGACCGGCAGCACCAGGCCGTAGAAGCCGACCAGGGTGGCGATCCCGGAGGGGATCAGCGAGGCCTGGAGGATGATCGCGACGGCGAACGGGATCCTGCGCACCCAGCGTCGGCGGGAGTTCCCGAGCAGCGGGGTCTCGTTCTCGCTGGAGATGGTCAGGTTCTGCCGCAGGGTGCGCAGTTGTCGGGCGGCGAACCTGCGGGCGTCGGCGGCGGTGAGCGTCTTCATCGCGGGCCAGCCTAGGAGCACGGGCCCGGGTCGCGCGTCGGACTGGAGCGCGAACCTCCGGGTACCACCCGGGTACGGGGTGGTACCCGGGTACTACGGGCGGGCGCTGCGGGCGTTACGGGCGGTCGCGCCAGTGGCCGGCCAGGGCGGGGCCGAGCTGGTCGAAGTAGCGCTCGATCACCACGACCATGCCCTCGGGGCCGGCCGGTTCCTGCTCGGCGGTCCAGGAGAGGTGGGCGGCGCGCAGCAGGCTGCCGAAGACGGCGGCGAGCACGACCGGGCGCAGGTCCTCGGCGGGGTCGAGTCCTTCGCGTTCGGCGAGCACCTGGACCACCAGCCGCTCCTGCTCGGTGACCCGGCGCAGGTGGGCGGCGAGCAGGGCGGGGGTGTCCTCGATGATGCGCAGCAGTTCGAGGGCGCTGCCGATGGAGTTGGGGCCGGAGGCCCGGGCGTTCCCGAGGTCGCGCCAGGCCTGGACGATCGAGGCGCGCAGGGCCTGGAGCGGGGTCTCCTCGGCGGGCCGGTGGTGCAGGCAGTGGATGAAGTAGTCCTCGGCGTCGGCCATCACGGCGAGGGCGACCTCGTCCTTGTTGGCGAAGTAGCGGAAGAAGGTGCGCTGGGAGACGTCGACGGCGGAGGCGATCTCGTCGACGGTGGTCCTGGCGAAGCCCTGGCCGAGGAAGAGCGCGTGGGCGGCCTGCACCAGGGCGTCCCGGGTCTGCTGCTTCTTGCGCTCGCGCAGGCCGGGGGCCCGGCCGAGGTCCTCCGGGGTGCCGACGGGGCGGGGGGTGCGAGCGGCCATGGCGGGGGCCTTCCGGGGCGCGGGTGTGGCGGGTGGGAGCACAACCTTAGCCGCCTGACAAATGGCAGTTCCGGCCACAAGTCACTGTTTGCCGAATGTCAGTCGCTGACATAATCTGCCGGAGTGGCGCTCGTCGGCCGGGCACTCGTGGGGACGGGTGGGTCGTCGCAGCGCCACCACCACGTGCCGGTCTCTGTCACGCCCCCGGAGGGCCCAGATGAGTCAGTCCGTCGTCAAGAACTCCGAGGCGGACGCGGCGCCGCCGTCGAAGCCGCCGGCCGGGGGAGGGCTCAAGGGGCACCCCTGGCTGACCCTGCTGACCGTCGCGGTCGGCGTGATGATGGTCGCCCTGGACGGCACGATCGTCGCGATCGCCAACCCGGTGATCCAGGAGAAGCTCAAGGCCGCGCCCTCCGAGATCCAGTGGGTCACCAGCGGCTACCTGCTGGCGCTCGCGGTCTTCCTGATCACCGCCGGCAAGATCGGCGACCGCTTCGGCCACAAGAGCACCTTCCTGGTCGGCGCGGTCGGCTTCGCCGCCACCTCGGCCGCGATCGGCTTCGCGGGCAACATCCAGACCGTGATCGCCTTCCGCGTCCTCCAGGGCCTGTTCGGCGCGCTGCTCCAGCCCGCCGCGCTCGGCCTGCTGCGCGGGGCCTTCCCGGCCGACAAGCTCAACATGGCGATCGGCATCTGGGGCGGGGTGATCGGCGCGTCCACCGCGGCCGGCCCGATCGTCGGCGGCCTGCTGGTCGAGCACGTCAACTGGGAGTCGGTGTTCTTCATCAACATCCCGGTCGGCCTGGCCGCGGTGGCCCTAGGCCTGTGGATCCTCAAGGACGTCCGGGCCGAGAACGCCGCGAAGTCCTTCGACCTGCCGGGCATCGGGCTGCTCTCGGTCGGGATGTTCGCGCTGGTCTTCGGGATCATCAAGGCCCCCGAGTGGGGCTGGGGCGACGCCCGGACGCTGCTGTTCCTGGGCGGCGCGGTGCTGCTGATGGTGCTCTTCGCGCTCTGGCAGGGCCGGGCGAAGGAGCCGCTGATCCCGCTGAGCCTGTTCCGCTCGGTGCCGCTGTCGGCGGGCGTGCTGCTGATGGTGCTGATGGCCTTCGCGTTCTTCGGCGCGATCTTCTTCGTGACCTTCTACCTCCAGAACGTGCACGGGATGAAGCCGGTCGACGCCGGCGTCCACCTGCTGCCGATGACCGGCATGATGATCGTCGGCGCGCCGCTGGCGGGCCTCGCGATCGGCAAGCTCGGCCCGCGGATCCCGATCATGGTCGGGATGCTGCTCACCACCGGGGCGATGGTCGGCATGTCCACCCTGGACACCGGCTCCGGCACCGGCGTGATGTCGCTCTGGTTCGTCCTGATGGGCCTCGGCATCAGCCCGGTCATCGTCGGCGCCACCGAGGTCATCGTCGGCAACGCCCCGCTGGAGCTGTCCGGCGTGGCCGGCGGCCTCCAGCAGGCCGCGATGCAGGTCGGCGGCAGCCTGGGCACCGCCGTGCTGGGCGCCCTGATGGCCGCCAAGGTCGGCGACGTGCTGCCCGGCAACTGGGCCAAGGCCGGCCTGCCGCCGGTCGAGGACCCGCAGGCGGCCGCGGGCCTCAAGCAGGCCGCCCAGCTGGGCATCGCCCCGCCGGCCCCGCCCGGCACCCCGCAGCAGGCGGTGGACCTGATGGCCGGCGCCGTGCACCAGTCCTTCGTCAGCGGGATGTCGCTGGCCTTCATGGTGGCCGCGGTGGTGGCGTTCGGCGCCGCCCTGGTGGCCCTGCTGACCCGCCGCGGCGAGACCGACGCGGGCCCGGCCGTGCACATCTGAGCCGGCCGGCGGACGGCCCCGGACTCCGTGGGGGAGACCGGGGCCGTCGTGCTGCCCGGGGTGCCGCTCAGACCCGGGTGAGGGCCACCAGCGGGATCGTCCGGGCGGCCTCGCGGTACTCGGCGAACTGCGGCTGGGCGGCCGACTGGCGGGCCCAGAGCGCGTCGTGCTCGGCCGGGTCGACCGCGGCCGCCACGGCCGGGTAGCGCTCGGTGCCGAGCTCGACGGTGACCTCCGGGTGGGCGACCAGGTTGCGGTACCAGACCGGGTCGGTGTCGCTGCCGCCGTTGGAGGCGAAGACCACCAGCCGCTCGCCGTCCGGCAGGTGGACCAGCGGGGTGGTGCGCGGCTCGCCGCTGCGGGCGCCGACCACGGTGAGCAGCAGCAGCGGCATCCCGGCGAGGTCGCCGCCCACCACCCCCGCGCCGGCCCGGAACTCGGCGATCACCTTGCGGTTGAACTCTCCCGCGCCGTCGGCGGGTTCGGGGTGGTGGTGCGTGCTCCGGTTCGTCATGGCGTCGAGCGTAGGACCTGACCCGGGTGTCCGGGGCGGGAACGCCGAAGGGCCGGACCCCGTACGGGAGTCCGGCCCCTCTCAGGCGCTAGCGGGTGATCAGGCGTCGCCGCCGGCGGCACCCGGGTCGGCCGCGGTCACGTCCAGCAGCTGGTAGCGGTCGATCGCGTCCTTCAGCGCCGAGCGGTCGATCTTGCCCTGCTTGGCGAGCTCGGTGAGCACGCCCAGGACGACCGACTGCGCGTCGATGTGGAAGAAGCGACGGGCCGCACCGCGGGTGTCGGCGAAGCCGAAGCCGTCGGCGCCCAGCGACTGGTACTGGCCCGGCACCCAGCGGGCGATCTGGTCCGGAACGGCGCGCATCCAGTCGGACACGGCGACGACCGGGCCCTCGGCGCCCTGGAGCTTCTGGGTGACGTACGGCACCCGCTGCTGCTCCTCGGGGTGCAGCAGGTTGAACTCCTCGGCCTCCACCGCGTCGCGGCGCAGCTCGTTCCAGGAGGTCGCGGACCAGACGTCGGCCTTGACGTTCCACTCCTCGGCGAGGATGCGCTGGGCCTCCAGGGCCCACGGCACGGCCACGCCGGAGGCGAGGATCTGGGCCGGGATCTGGCCGGCGGTGGCCGGCGCGTACCGGTGCAGACCCTTGAGGATGCCCTCGACGTCCACGTTCTCGGGCTCGGCCGGCATCTTGATCGGCTCGTTGTAGACGGTCATGTAGTAGAACACGTCCTCGCCGTGCGGGTGCTCGGCGCTGGAGCCGTACATCCGCCGCAGACCGTCCTGGACGATGTGCGCGATCTCGAAGCCGTACGCCGGGTCGTACGCGACGACGCCGGGGTTGGTCGAGGCCAGCAGGTGCGAGTGGCCGTCGGCGTGCTGCAGGCCCTCACCGGTCAGCGTGGTGCGGCCGGCGGTGGCGCCGATCACGAAGCCGCGGGCCAGCTGGTCGGCCATCTGCCAGAACTGGTCGCCGGTGCGCTGGAACCCGAACATCGAGTAGAAGACGTACACCGGGATCAGCGGCTCGCCGTGGGTCGCGTAGGACGAACCGGCGGCGATCAGCGAGGCGGTGCAGCCGGCCTCGGAGATGCCGTCGTGCAGCATCTGGCCGGTCGGCGACTCCTTGTAGGCCAGCAGCAGGTCGCGGTCGACCGACTCGTAGGTCTGGCCCAGCGGGTTGTAGATCTTCGCCGACGGGAACAGCGAGTCCATGCCGAAGGTGCGGTACTCGTCCGGCGCGATCGGCACGAAGCGGTTGCCGATGCCCTTGTCCCGCATGAGGTCCTTGAGCACCCGGACGAACGCCATGGTGGTGGCGATGGTCTGGTTGCCGGAGCCCTTCTTGACCGCCTTGTACGCGTCGTCGCCGGGCAGTTCCAGCTTGCGCGGGCGCACCTTGCGGGTCGGCACGTAGCCGCCCAGCTCGCTGCGGCGGTCGTGCATGTACTGGATCTCTTCCGAGTCGCGGCCCGGGTGGTAGTAGGGCGGGTAGCCCTCGTCCAGCTGCTTGTCGGTGATCGGCAGGTGCAGCCGGTCGCGGAAGCGCTTGAGGTCCTCGACCGTCAGCTTCTTCATCTGGTGGGTGGCGTTGCGGCCCTCGAAGTTGGGGCCCAGCGTCCAGCCCTTGACCGTCTGGGCCAGGATGACCGTCGGCTGGCCCTGGTGCTCGCGGGCGGCCTTGAACGCCGCGTAGATCTTCTTGTGGTCGTGGCCGCCGCGACCCAGGTGCTGGATCTGCTGGTCGGTCATGTTCTCGACCATGGCGCGCAGGCGCAGGTCGCCGCCGAAGAAGTGGTCGCGGATGTACTGGCCGGTCTCGGTGGCGTAGGTCTGGAACTGGCCGTCCACCGTGGTGTTCAGCTTGTTGACCAGGACGCCGTCGCGGTCCTGCGCGAGCAGCGGGTCCCAGCTGCGGTCCCAGACCAGCTTGATCACGTTCCAGCCGGCGCCCCGGAACTGGGACTCCAGCTCCTGGATGATCTTGCCGTTGCCGCGGACCGGGCCGTCCAGGCGCTGCAGGTTGCAGTTGACCACGAAGGTCAGGTTGTCCAGGCCCTCACGGGCGGCCAGCGAGAGCTGGCCGAGCGACTCGGGCTCGTCCATCTCGCCGTCGCCGAGGAAGGCGTAGACCTGCGAGTCCGAGGTGTCCTTGATGCCCCGGTGCTCCAGGTAGCGGTTCATCCGCGCCTGGTAGATCGCACCGAGCGGGCCGAGGCCCATCGAGACGGTCGGGAACTCCCAGAAGTCCGGCATCAGCCGCGGGTGCGGGTAGCTGGACAGGCCGTACGGGGCCTTCGACTTCTCCTGGCGGAACGCGTCGAGCTGCTGCTCGGTGAGTCGGTCCAGCAGGAAGGCGCGGGCGTAGATGCCGGGGGAGGCGTGACCCTGGAAGAAGATCTGGTCGCCCGACTCGCCCTCGGCGTCCTTGCCGCGGAAGAAGTAGTTGAAGCCGACGTCGTACAGCGACGCGGAGGAGGCGAAGGTGGCGATGTGCCCACCGACGCCGATGCCCGGGCGCTGCGCCCGGGAGACCATGACGGCCGCGTTCCAGCGGGTCGCGTTGAGGATCTTGCGCTCGATCTCCTCGTTGCCGGGGAAGAACGGCTCGTCCTTGGTCGCGATGGTGTTCACGTAGTCCGTGCTGCGCATCTCGGGCACGGCGACACGCTTCTCGCGGGCGCGCTCGATCAGCCGCAGCATCAGGTAACGGGCACGCTCACGCCCCCGCTCGTCGATGGCCGCATCGAGCGACTCCAGCCATTCCGCGGTCTCCTCGGGATCGAAGTCCGGGACCTGACTCGGAAGGCCGCCAATGATGATCGGGTTGCGATCGGATCCGGAAGCCACGCTGTTCCTTCACTGTCGGTCGAAACTGAGGTGTGTCGCGCCGCCTCCATCGTGCTACCGCGCTCGGAGATCCGTCATCTCTACCGATCGGTAACCGTTCCGCCTGGTGGACGGAACGGTCTGGTGGTGCGCGTCGCGGGCTTCTTCGTCCGCTCCGCACACCCCCGGGTGTTACGAAAAGAGGTGGTCCGACCTGGTGTCCCGTCCGCCCGATGGCGGGCGGCCGGGGTGAGGGCCAACAGGAGACTCTACGCCCGCGCACGCGCGGACCCCGAATGCCGTTCGCATCTCGGGCACGCGTACGGCCTGTGGGCCGGGACCACCCGAAGCATCCTTGTCCCACGCAGAGAAGGGCAAATCGGTGTGATTCCCGACACCTCGCCCGGCGTGTCCCGCTGCGACACGTCAACCTTTGGGGGGGATCGGCGGTCGGGTACTTGCGCGAACCGCCGCGCCCGTGTGGACTACGGCCACAGCCTCGGCATGGATGCCGGGCCGAATACTGGAGGTTATTCCCGTGAGCGCGACCGCGGACCCCGCGGACAAGTCCAACCCGGCGACCCGTCTCGGCTTCGAAGAAGGCCAGATCGTCCAGGAGCTGGGGTACGACGAAGACACTGACCAGGATCTCCGTGAGGGCATCGAGGAGATCACCGGGACGGAGCTCGTCGACGAGGACTACGACGACGTCGCGGACGCCGTCCTGCTGTGGCACCGCGACGAGGACGGGGATCTCACCGACTCCCTCGTGGACGCCCTGGAGTACCTGGCCGAGGGCGGGCTGATCTGGCTGCTGACGCCCAAGACCGGCCGGGACGGCCACATCGAGGCGTCCGACATCGCGGACGCGGCGAAGACCTCCGGCCTGTCGCAGACCAGCTCGATCGCGGTGGCCAAGGACTGGGCGGCGACCCGGCTGGCGACCAAGTCCACGGCGAAGCAGCCCAAGCAGCGCTGAACGGGCCCCGAGCCTCGCGCCGGGCACCTTCGGAGGACCTCCTCCGTCGGGGCCCGGCGCTTTTTCGTGCGGCTCCCCGGGCGGCCGGGGGTGCGGGTGCCGCGGGCGCTCCGGGAGTCGGGTGTTCCGGGTGTTCTGTGCGTTCGCTCAGGGCGGAAGGGGTGGGCCTTCCGGTGGGCGGCGTCATCCGTTCGGCCGAACGTCGGTCAACGGATGCGAGGATGTCGCCTGCCGTGCCCGTAGCGCGGCCAGGTCGCGTCAGAAAGGTCCCGCTCATGGCCATCGAGATCGGCACCCAGGCTCCGGACTTCGAGCTCAGCACCCAGCACGGGGAGACGGTCCGGCTGGCCGACTTCCGCGGCCGCAAGCACGTCGTCCTGGTCTTCTACCCGTTCGCCTTCACCGGCGTCTGCACCGGCGAGCTGGGCGCGATCCAGCGCGAGCTGGCCGGGCTGCAGAACGACGAGGTCCAGGTGCTCGGCGTCTCCTGCGACTCGCAGTTCTCCCAGCGGGTCCTCGCCGACCGGGAGGGCCTGGAGTTCCCGCTGCTGGCCGACTTCTGGCCGCACGGCGAGGTCACCCGGGCCTACGGCGTCCTGGACGAGCGGAAGGGCTGCCCGCTGCGCGGCACCTTCGTGATCGACAAGGCCGGCACGGTGCGCTGGAGCGTCGTCAACGGCCTCCCGGACGCCCGGGACGAGCAGGAGTACCTCAAGGCCCTGGCGGGCCTCTGAGCCCCCCGGACGGCCCCACGGGGCCCGTGCGACCCTTCGGCCCCGTCGTTCGGGCGTGCGTACGGGAACCCGGTACTACGCTCGGGCCGTTGGCGGAGTGCGGCGTACGTCCGTTTTTCGTCGGTCGGCGCCGAGAACCGCACCACCCGGGGGCACCACCCGTGCCTCCCGATTCTTGGAGGACACGTGGGAGTCAGCCTCAGCAAGGGCGGCAACGTCTCGCTCACCAAGGAGGCGCCGGGTCTCCAGGCCGTCGTGGTCGGCCTGGGCTGGGACGTCCGGACCACCACCGGTACGGACTTCGACCTGGACGCCAGCGCGCTGCTCTGCAACGAGCAGGGCAAGGTCGGTTCGGACGGGAACTTCGTGTTCTTCAACAACCTGAAGAGCCCGGACGGCTCGGTCGAGCACACCGGCGACAACCTGACCGGTGAGGGCGAGGGCGACGACGAGGCGATCAAGGTCAACCTGGCCACCGTCCCGGCCGACGTGCAGAAGATCGTCTTCCCGGTGTCGATCTACGACGCCGAGAACCGCGGCCAGAACTTCGGCCAGGTGCGCAACGCGTTCATCCGGGTGGTGAACCAGGCGAACAACGTCGAGCTGGCGCGCTACGACCTCTCCGAGGACGCCTCCACCGAGACCGCGATGGTCTTCGGCGAGCTCTACCGCAACGGCGGCGAGTGGAAGTTCCGCGCCATCGGCCAGGGCTACGCCTCCGGCCTGCGCGGCATCGCCCAGGACTTCGGCGTCAACGTCTGAGTCCTCGTCTGAGTCCTCCTGCGGCGCAAGGGTCTTGCGCGGTCCCCGGGGCGGGGGCCGGGCCGGCGGGGCCCCCCCCGCCCCCGCCACAAGGGGGGGGGGGGGGGGGGTGACGGCCGGGGGCGTTGGCGGGACTCGGGGGTGCAAAGAAG
>NZ_JBIAXC010000010.1:0-216343 GCF_042896295.1 Kitasatospora sp. NPDC001309
CCGAACTCACCAACAAGAAGCTCCGCCGCGGCGTCCACCGCTCCGTCCAGGCCCTCGAACGCGACATCCGCGCCTGGGTCGCCGACTGGAACACCGACCCCCGGCCCTACGTCTGGACCAAAACCGCTGACCAGATCCTCGAATCCCTCGCTGGATACATCCGACGGATCAAGGACTCAGGACACTAGAACCCTCCACCGACACCCGCACCGGCCCCACCAGCAGCACCGAACGTGCCCGGCCCCGCCGCCTCCCGCTCCGCCGCGCACCACGGACACCCCAACCCGCCCGGACCGGCGGCCGACGGGGCGCAGCGGCGGCAGGGCTGGGGGCGGAGACGGGCCGGCCGGGGAAGTCGGCGGGCGGTGTCCGGTGGGGTGGGGTGTCAGGTGGGGGCCGGTGTGGTGCGGAACTGGCGGGCGAGGTAGTCGAACCAGGTCCGGTGGAAGGTGGCGGCCAGTCGGGAGGCGGGGGCGATGAGGTCGAAGGCGTGGTAGGCGCCGGGGTAGAGGTGGAGCTCGACGGGGACGCCCTGGGCGCGCAGGCGGGTGGCGTAGCTGAGGTCCTCGTCCCGGAAGCAGTCGAGGTCGCCGACGGTGATGAAGGTGGGCGGCAGGGCTTCGAGGTCGGCGGCGCGGGCGGGGGCCGCGTACGGGCAGACGTCGTCGGTGCCGGCGCGGTCGCCCAGGATCGCCTGCCAGGCCAGGAGGTTGGTCGAGCGGTCCCAGATGCCGATGTCGGTGATCTCGTGGCTCGACGCGGTCCGGTTGCGGTCGTCGAGCATGGGATAGGTCAGTGACTGGAACAGGGGTGTCGCGCCGCCGCGGTCGCGGACCAGGAGGGCGGTGGCCGCCGCGATGCCTCCGCCGCCGCTCTGGCCGGCGATGCCGATGCGGGTGCCGTCCAGGCCCAGGGCGTCCGCCTCGCGGCCGAGCCACTGGTAGGCGGTGAAGCCGTCCTCGGCGGCGCCGGGGGCGGGTGTCTCCGGGGCGAGCCGGTAGTCGACGACAGCGACGGCGCAGCCGAGGCTCGCGCCCAGTCGGGTCAGCCACGGGTCGTCCTGGGCGGCGAAGCCGAGGACCTGTCCGCCGCCGTGGAACCAGAGCAGCACCGGCAGCGGTCCCGGCGCGGCCGTGGGCCGTAGCAGGCGGACCGGTACGTCGGGGCCGTCCGTTCGGCTCGCGAGGTGTTCCTCGATGGTGACCGACGGGTCGGCGGGAAGGCTGTCGGCGGCCGCTTCGGCCTGGGCGCGGAAGGCGGCGCGCGTCGTGGCGAGGTCGGTCAGGTCGAAGGCGCCGTTGGGGGTCATGGGGACCGCGTCGAGGGCCAGGCTCAGTTCCTGGTCCATCAGTCGGCGGGAATCGGGCATGGGTGTGCCTGCTCTTCGGGGGGACGGTTCGGACGGTTCAGAGGGTTCAGAGGGTTCGGACGGTCAGGCCTGTTCGGACTGGTTCAGGCCGGTTCGGAGGGTTCAGGGGCGGAAGGCGTCGATGACGACGATGCCGGTGGGCCCGTACGTCTCCAGGGACTCCAGGACCTCGCTCGCCTCGTGGAGGCCGACGGTGCGCGAGACGATGCGGCCGGGGCTGAGCCGGCCGGCGGCGATCATGTTCAGCATCGTGCCGAAGCGCTGGCCCTGCATGCCGAAGGCGCTCAGGAACTCCAGTTCCTTGACCATCATGACGTCGACCGGCAGCGCGACGTCCCCCTGTTCCGCGGCGGTGGTGTGCCCGAGTTGGAGGTGGCGGCCGCGGGTGCGCAGGGAGAGCACGGAGTTGCGGCAGGCGGCGGCGATGCCGACGGCGTCGACCGACACGTGCGCGCCGCCGCCGGTGAGGGTCTTCACGGCCTCGACGGGGTCGGTCGCGGCCGCGTTGACGGTGTGGACGGCGCCGAGCGCGCGGGCGGCGTCCAGTTTGTCCTGCGTGATGTCGATCGCGATGACGTTGGCGCCGGTCGCCGCGGCGATCTCCACCGTCGACAGGCCCATGCCGCCGCCGGCGCCGTACACCGCGACCCATTCGCCGCCGCGGATCCGCGCCTGGTCGACGACCCCGTGGAAGGCCGTCATGTAGCGGCAGGCCAGCGCGGCGACGTCCACGAAACCGACGCCCTCGGGCACTTCGACCAGGTTGACGTCGGCGAAGCGGACCATGACGTACTCGGCGAAGGCGCCCCAGTAGGAGACCCCGGGCACGAGTGCGTCGACGTGGTCGCAGACGTGCTGGTTGCCGCTGCGGCACATCTCGCACGAGCCCTCGCCGGGGTTCATCGGGAAGATGACGCGGTCGCCCTCCTTCCACCCCCGAACCTCGCGGCCGACCTCCACGACGGTGCCGGCGAACTCGTGGCCGAGGACGAACGGGGCCTCGACCCGCGGTCCGCCCGTCCAGAACTGCCCGGCCCACAGGGCCCAGTCGGTCCGGCAGATCCCGTTCGCCCCGACGCGCACGATCGCGCCGTCCGGCGGGCAGACGGGGTCGGGCACGTCGCGGAGGACGAGCGGCTTGTGGAGTTCCTCGATGACTGCGGCGCGCATGGCGCGGCCTCCTCGTGCTGGGGGGAGAAGTTGCGGGAAGCGGGGGTGAGTTGGAGGGGAGCGGGGGTGAGTCGGGGGAATCGGGGAGCGATCGCCCGAACGTCAAAAGTCCACCGGTTCAAGCGGTGGACCTGAAAGCTAGCCGTTTGCCCGAAATCATGTCAACCGCATAAAGTGGTGGACATGGAGAGCAGTGTGGAGGACATGGGCGGCAAGGACGGCGGCCGCGAGGGACGCCAGCGCGCCAAGACCGACTTCCGCTTCGACGACGCCCGGCTGTGCTTCGCCTTCGCCGGCACCCTGGCCGACCGCGGCACCGGCACGCCCTTCGAACGGCTGGCCCGGCCAGAGGACTTGAGCCGCTGGGCCGTGCAGAGCGCCTGCACGACAGCCGCGCCGCCCTGCACCGAAGCCGACCTGGACCACGCCAGGCAGCTGCGCGAGGCGATCCAGCGAACCGGCCGCGCCCTGGCGGACGCCGTCCCGCCCTCCCCCGCGGACATCGCGCTCGTCAACCGCGCCGCCGCCGAGCCGCCCCCGAGGCCCGAACTCGCCCCCGACGCGGCCACCGTGCGCCGGCACGGCGACTCGATCGCGGCGGTGCTCTCGATGGTCGCCCGGGACCTGATCGCCCTCTGCGCCTCGGAGCACCGCACCCGCGTCCGTGTCTGCGGCAACCCCGACTGCGGCGCCCTCTTCGTCGACACCTCCCGCGCGGGCGCCCGCCGCTGGTGCTCGATGAAGACCTGCGGCGCCCTCGTCAAGAAGCGCGCCTACCGGGCCAGACTGCACACGCCCGCCGACGACGCCTGACCGGGGCTCCCCGGCCGCCTCCGCGCTCCGGAGCTGCCCGGCGGCGGCGCCGGGGCACGGGCACCCGTGGGCCGGCGACGGTCTCGGTGTGCCGGGCGAGGGCTTCCAGGTCGGTGGGGTCGAGGTGGCCGTACTCCAGGTGGAGGCGGTCGCGACGGCGTGCATGCGCTGCCACTCCACCGCCCTCGGGTTGAAGGCACGGAGCTTGACGGTCCGGAGGATCGCGCCGGCGGGGCGGCGGGCGTCGATCCGCAGCCAGTCCACCGCCGACCCCTGCTCCGCCGGGGCCGGCTGCCCGCCCTCCCCCGCCCCGGTGGCCCCGTCGGCGGAGGCCTCGGCCACGGTGGTGAACTGGGGCTGGGCGCGGTGGGCGCGCAGCTCGGTGATCCGGCCCATCACCCGGGCGTCGTGCGCGGCCAGCGCCCGCAGGACCCGCCAGATCGTCCGGAAGCTGGAGGCCCCGATCCCGGCGTCCCTTCCACCCCGGCTATCGGACGCCCCAGGCCGCGAAGACCACCCCCCGCTCGGCGAGATCTCCGCCGTCGCACGCCACTGGGCCTACACCGACCAGCAAGCCACCCCCCTTGGGGGCTATCGCTGAACCTGCCACAGGCAGACGGCTCCTCGAACAAGCAGCACCACTCTCACCGAACCCCCCGGCCCAGAGAGCTCGCTGACCAGCCCGCCGACACCGTCAACAGGCCGACGGTCCGACCCGCTCCACCTCGGCCGGACGCAGGAGAACCTCTCGGCCGACCCGCGAAGCCAAAGCCCTACCGCTCTCTGACCCGCACACCCGCCGCCACCCCCGTAGCCGAACCGGCCGCACGTCGGCCGACTTCACCTCGACGGCGTGAGGTCGACGGGCATGTCGGCGACAGCCGCCGCGAGCGAGGCCTCGCACTCGTCGGCCGTCGGCGCCGCGACGATCGCGTACCCCAGGCGTGCCATGTAGCCGCGCGGCGGGAGGGTGACCTCCGTGCCTCCGGCGAGAAGCGTGCCGCTGGCGACGAGGTTGGGGTGGGATTCGGGGCTGGGCAGACCGATGCCGTTGAACGTCCCGTCCCGGTCGGCGTAGACGATGCGGTGGGCCGCACTGCCCCGGGCGGAACGCTCAACGGCGGCGGGCTCCCCGCAGGCGAGCCGGGCCGCGATCGATGCCCCGTCGAGTCCCATCGCCAGCTTCGCGAGGTGCGGGATGAAGTCGCCGGCGAGACGGCCGTTGACCTCGATGATCACCGGCCCGTCCGGCGTCAGCCGCAGTTCGGTGTGGGTCACGCCGGTGCGGATCCCGAGTGCCGTGTGCGCGCTGCGCAGCATCTCGATCAGGTCGGCGTCGGAAAGCAGCGGGTCGTCGGCGTCGATGGAATGGCCGGCTTCCTCGAAGAACGGCTCGGGGCCCAGGCGCTTGCGGACAACGTACATCGGCTCGAGTCGGCCGTCGGTCACGGCGCAGTCGACGGCGATCTCCGGGCCTGCCAGGAACTGTTCCACCAGGGCGCCGCCGCCGTGGCGCTGGGCGCCGTCCCGCGCGGCCGAGGCCGCGATGCGGAAGGCCTCCTCGGTGTCCGCCGCCGAGCGGGCCATGACGACGCCGATGCTGCCGGCGAGGCCGCGGGGCTTGAGGACCACCGGGTGACCGAACTGCTCGCCGATCGCGGCGGCTTCCTCTGCGGTCCTGGCGAAGGCGAAGCGGGGCTGGCGGACTCCGGCGTCCGTCAGCAGCCGGCGGGTCCGTTCCTTGTCCCGGCAGTTCTCGGCGACGCCGTGGCCGAGCGAGGGGAGGCCCAGTTCGTCCGCGATCCGGCAGGTGGCGGAGAGGAACATCTCCTCGAAGGTGAGAACGCCGTGAATGGCGATCGATTCGGCCAGATTCCGTACGGCTTCGAGGAGGGAGGAGATGTTCGTACTCACCTGGGCCGAGTTCAGGCGAGGTATCACCGTGTGCCCGGACACGTACTCCCGCTGCCACGTGGGATCCCGATCGGTGAGCAGCCAGATGCGACTTCCGGAGAGTGACCGGAAAATACCCTCCCGATATTCCTTCGGCCCGGTCCCCACGACGAGAAGGTAGCGTTCCGCCGACATATGCCCCCCATTGTTGGATTCAGCGAGAGATGACTCACGATGAGGGGAGTTGTCCGATTTGGACGCGCTTCTCCGGAGTTGCCGGGAAGCGGGGCCGGCCACTCCCCCCGGTGCGGCTCGCAGGCTCAGACGCTACGGCTCCACGGGCGCCGAAGCAAGGGTCTTTCCCGTCCGACGACCACCTTGGGCTGCGGCGACGTCGCTTGTGGATCCGGTCACACGGTGATTGCGGAGGCCGACCCTCCGTGTATTGTTAACCTCCAGTTCACCGCAGGTACACCTGTGGTTGGGGGAACATCGCGGGGGCGACAGCCAGACGCAGCCATGTGGGCGACGGTCTGGCAGCTCAGGAGCGGAACGCCATTCCGAGGCCTCGTGGAGGCTTTCGTCGGACTCGGCCATCTCCTTCTGCTTTTCTGAATCTGGGGGATTCATGAATTCTATCCGGTCGTGCGATGTCGTCGTGGTCGGCGCTGGATTTGCAGGACTTATGTGTGCGGACCGACTCTCCAGGCTCGGCTATTCGGTGACCATCGTCGAGAAGGCGCCGGCGACCCTCGCGGGAACCAGCAGCCGGAACGAGGGATGGCTGCACGCCGGCACCTACCACGCCCTGTCCGTACGGGACCGCCGAGAAGCGACGGCCGTCGCCAAGCGCTGCCGCTACGGCTGGGAGGAGATCCAGCGGCGCTTTCCCGAGTGCGTGGAGGCCGAGAAGGGAAAGGCCGTCGCGATCCTGCCCGAAGCACACCTCGAGGAGTCGCTGAGCCGCTGGGAGGAGGCGCAGGTCGGCCATGCGCGGCTCAGCGTCTCGCAGTACGAGCAACTCGCCGACCACGTCCGCGTCGGCGCGGACGAAGCCGCCTTCGCGGTCGACGACCTGGGGATCAACACCCGGATGCTGGCGGCCAGTCTCATCGCCGAGCTGCGGACCCGCGGTGTGCGGATCCTCCTCGGGGCCAGGATCCTCGGCCGGTCGAACGACCGGGTGCGCGTCGCCACCACCGAGGGGAGCTTCGACCTCGTCCACCGGTTCATCGTCTGCGCGGCCGGCTTCGAGACCGAACGGGCCTGCGCCGACCTGGAGATCGCGCCGGTGAGGGTCCGGCTGTGGCGCAGCCACCTGGTGACCGTTCCCAAGGCGGCGCCGGTGTCGGTGTTCGGGGTGGCCGCCCAGCAGGCCGCGATGATCAATCACGGGGCGTGGAGCATCATCGGGTTCAACGAGGACGCGACCGTCGTGGACCGCCCGACCTTCGACGTGGACCCGGTGATCGCCGACCGCCTCGAGGAGGCCGTCCGGTGGCGCTTCCCCAAGGCCGATCTGAGCGCCACCAGGCGGACCGCCTGCGTGAAGGTCGACTACGCCACGCACGAGGACAGTGCGCGCTCCCTGAACATCCGCATGCTGCCGGTGCTCGACAACGCCGTGGTCGTCCTGCCGGGAAAGATGACCGAGGCGCCCTACAGCGCCAACGTCGTCGCCAGCCACGTCTTCGAAATGCTCGGCCAGGGCGGCGTCACGGCCCGTCCCATCGACACCTACGAGTTGACCAACCAGGGGAGCTGACCGCACGTGCAGGACCAGATCATCGGGCAGATGGACGATCACCGGCGCAGGAACGGGTTCCTGACGCTCACCGAGATGGCCGCCCTCGCCGAGACGAACACCGTCTTCGACCCGTTCTCGACGCTGATCGCCCGCGACGCCGTCATCGGTGACGGCAACACCTTCTTCCCCGGGGTCGTCGTGCAGTGCGACGGTGGGGGGTGCTCCATCGGCGACGGCAGCACCTTCTACCCGTCGACGCTGGTGATCGCCGCCAACGGCGGGCGGATCGCCATCGGCGACGGGTGCTCGCTCGGACCCGGCGGCGTCCAGATCAAGGCCAACCAGCCCGGCTCAGTGCTGTCCGTCGGCGACCGGGCGCGGCTGCTCAACGGGGCCGAGATCGTCGGATCCAGCGTCATCGGCGCCGGCGCCCAGGTCATCGGGGCCATCTCGGCGCAGGGCGTCCGGCTGGCCGGCGGTGACGACTTCACCGGCCCCGACCCGGACCTTCGCGGCGCCGTGCTCAAGGGCACCGGACTGGCCCGCGGGACCACGCTGGCGGCCGGGGACGTCCTCAACGGTCTCGGCGACTTCGCCGCGGCTGCCGTCGAACGCCAGCTGGCCTACCACCCGCGGAGCAAGTGATGAACGGGACGACCACCGACCGGGTGCACGAAGTCACCCTCGGGCTCGGATTGATCGGCATCGGCCGGCCGTGGCCGACCGCGGACGCCCCCGTGTGCCCGGTCGAGCAGGCCTGGGCCTTGCTCGACCGGGCGGTCGAGCTGGGCATCAGCTTCTTCGACACGGCCGCCGCGTACGGCCGGAGCGAGGCGGTGCTCGGTGAGTACCTTCGCAACCTGCCCGCCGGTCGGCGGGACGACCTGCTGATCGCGACCAAGTGCGGTGAAGCCTGGCCGGCCCCGGAGGGCCCGCCGGACCACTCGCTCGGCGCGCTGGAGACGAGCTTCGAACGCTCCCGCGAGCTGCTGGGACGCGTGGATCTGCTCCAGTTGCACAAGTGCACGGTCGACGACCTGCGCGACGAGCACCTCCTCGCCTGGTTCGAGGGCCTGCGGGCCTCGGGCGAGGTGGGCGCGGTCGGCGTCAGCGTCTCCTCCGAGGAGGCGCTGCGCGCGGCGCTCGACGCCGCCGTCTTCGACGCCGTCCAGTTCCCGGCGAACTCCGCCAACACCGGCTTCACCGCCGTGTTCACCGAGGCCGAGCGAACCCACCTTCCGTTGCTCAACCGGCCGATGGCCTCCGGCGCGATCGCCGACATCAGCAACCCCTTTGCCTTCCATCCGGCGGCCTTCCGGCGCGCGGTCGTCCTGACCGGCACCACGAAGGTCAGGCACCTCGAGGCGAACGCGGCGGCATTCACCGCCGCCGTGGCAGCGACCTCCGCCGCAGCCGCAGCGACCACGGACCAGGACCAGTAGATGACCACGACCGAGACCCCGACGACGCCCGCAACCGTCCATCCCCTGTCACCGCAGCAGCGCCGCATGCTCGAGTTCATCGGCGGGCGGGTCGACTCCTACTACCTCATGGTCGAGGCCTTCGTCCTCAAGGGCGACCTGGACGTCCGGGCCCTGCGCCAGGCGGTCGGACACGTCCTCGACCGGCACGAGGTACTCCGGTCCGCCTTTCCGGCCGACCAGGACGGCTACCGGACCATCGGTGCCGCCAGCGAGCTGATCGACCGGATCTGGACCGAGGCATCCGGCGGGAACTTCGCCTCGGCCGACGAGGCGCTGGCCGCCGGCCTCGACACCGCGGCCCGCCCGATGGACCTGGACGGTGAACCCCCGCTCAGGATGTGGCTGACGCGCCTGCGGTCGGACGAGGCCGTCCTGATCGTCTGCGGACACCACCTGGTGTTCGACGCCTGGACGTTCATGCTCTTCTACGAGGACCTCGCCGCCGAGTACCGGGCCGTCACCACCGGCGGCAGGCCGCGACGCGTCCCGCCGCAGTACCCCGATGCCCAGGCTCCGCACGACGACACGGCGCTCGACGGCTGGTCCGAACTCCTCGGCCGCCGCTACCGGGGCATCAGGGCCCTGGACGCCGCCGCCGAGACGCCCAAGGGCCCCGGGGCCGTCCACCGCAGGGTCTGGCCCGGACTGAGCGCCGGCGTGGTCGCCGCCGCCAAGAACCACTCGGTCACCCCGTTCGTCCTCGCCTCGGTGGCCATGCTGCAGGCCCTGTCGGACGTTCTCGGCGACCAGGAGGTCCTGTTCGGCTCCGCCTACGCGGGCCGGACCACCGCGGCCTCCGCGAACGCGCTCGGCTACTACTCGACGACCCTCTTCGTCGGCGAGGACCTCGGCGCCCACGCGTCGGTGGCGGAGCTCATCTCCTCCGTCGGTAGCGGACTGAAGCAGTGGCACCACGGCGCACGCATCCAGTGGGAGGACCTCCTCGCCCGCTACGACGCCGAGGACCTGTATCCGGTGAAGTTCGCCTTCCAGCCCAAGGAACTGGCGGAACGACAGCTCAAGCTGCCGGGAATCGGGACCTCGAGGATCGCCGGCCCGAACACCGCCCCGTCCGCACGCCGCCCGGTCGACCTCATCGGCTCCTACGACGCGGACGCCGTGACGGTGTCGATGACCGCGCGCACCGATGTGCTCACCGAGGACCAGGCGACCGCACTCATCGACGCCTTCGGCGAGCGGCTCACGGCCCTCGCCGAATCGGCGCCGGCCAGTTGAGCGCCGTACCCGCCCGCTGACCGCGGCACCGTCCCGCTTGACCGAGGCACCGCCTCGCCGACCGCGGGACCACACCGCCGGACCATCACCCGGCCCCCGGACCATCACCTACGGCACGCCCTCCCTGGCCGTGCCCGGAACGGAGAACAGCAGTGCAGCACGAACTCGACGTCATCGAGAAGGAGATCACGGTCCTGTGGGCGGAAGCCCTGGGCCTCGACAGCGTGGCCGGTGACGAGGACTTCTTCGACCTCGGCGGCACCTCCATCACGGCGATCCGGCTCCTTCCCGACATCGCGGAGCGCTTCGGCGTGGAGCCGACCATCGGCGTGATCTTCGACAACCCCACCGCGCGCGAGATGGCGGCCGTCCTGGCCGACCTCGGTGCCCGGCTCGAGGGCTGACCCGCCGACGGCCGGCCCGCACACGTACGCAACCGAACTGGGGGGACATCCTTGAGCACACAACGGCCCGGCGGACCGGGGACGCATCCGGTCGTCAGCCTTCTCGACCGTGCGGTCGCCGCCCGTCCCGACGGCATCGCGATCGAAGCACCCGACCGCACGATCAGCTACCGGGAGCTCGGGGAGGAGGTATCCGGCCTCGCCGCACTGCTGCGCCGCCAGGGGGTCGCCCCCCAGGACCGGATCATCATCAGGGGCGAGCGGAGCAGCCGCTTCGTCACGGCCCTGCTCGCCGTCTGGGCGGCGGGGGCCGTACCGGCACCGGTCGACGGCGCGCACCCGGAAGCCCGGATCGCGCGGTACCGGGCAGCCGCCCGGGCCCAGTGGATGCTGTCGCCCTCGCCCTCGCCGGAGCCGGCACTCGCACGGCTGGAGGACGACGGTGAAGCCGCCCCCTGGAGCGGGCTGAGCCACATCCTCTTCACCTCCGGCACCACCGGTGATCCCGCCGCGGTCGCCGTTGGAGAGGAACCGCTGCGGGCGATGTCCGCCTGGTACGCGCGGGAGTTCAACCCCGGCCCGACCGACCGGGTCGGGCTGCTGGGCGGCCTGGGCCACGACCCGGTCCTGCGTGACATCATCGCCGCACTGCTCGGCGCCGCCACCCTGGTCGTACCCGGTCCCGAGGTGCTGGCCATGCCGGGCCGACTGGTCCAGTTCACCGGGAGCGCGGAACTCACCGTCCTCCACTGCACCCCGGCACTGCTCGAGTTCGGCATGCTCCTGGGCACTGAGGAAGACCGCAGGCTGCCGCACGTGCGGCTGATCCTGTGCGGCGGCGCCCCGCTTCCGTACGGGGTGGCGGAACGGACGAAGGTCCTCTGCGACGCGGCCCGCCTGTTCAACGTCTACGGCACGACGGAGACCCCACAGGTCGCCGCCGCTCACGAAGTGCGCGCTCCGCACGGTGCGGACACACCCGTGCCCACCGGCGGCGCGAGCGGGCACGTGCCCGTTGGCAGCGGCGTCGCGGGAGCGGCCGTCCTGCTGGGAGCCGAACTGCCCGGCGCCGGCCTGGCCGCGGATGAGATCGTCGTACGCAGCGGCCACCTGGCCCTCGGCTACCTCGACGACGCGCGCGCCGCAGACCGCTTCCGGCCGGACCCGCTGGGCGAAGCGGGCTACCGCATCTACCTGACCGGGGACCTGGGCGCCCGCGGAGACGACGGCGAGCTGTACGTCACCGGCCGCGCCGACCGGCAGATCTCCGTCAACGGCCACCGGGTCGCCCTGCAGGAGATCGAAGCCGCCGCCGCCCGCCACCCGCACGTCAGCGGAGCGGCGGCGGCACTGGAGGCGGGCCCACGCGGGAACGTCCTCGCGATCACCGTCACCGTCCGCGACGACAACGCCGTCACCGCCACCGAGCTTCGCCGTCACCTGCGCGGAGAGCTGCCGGCGCACGCGGTCCCCTCGGCCGTGCGCTTCGGGGAGTCGGTCCTCGACCGGAACCACAAGGCACGACTGGTGTCCAACGGCTGACCGAGCGCCACAGAACAGGATTCACCGATGCATCACCCCGACATAGTGAGGTTCCCGCAGATCGAGGAGGTGCCGGAGAGCGTCTGGCACGACCTCCGCGAATCGAGCTCCCTCTTCACCGGCCGTGACTGGAGCCTGACCCTTCGGCGCTCCAACCCGGACGTGCCCGTGGAGTTCTGGGCGGCCCGTGACAGCACCGGCTGGCTGCTCGGCGTCCCCGTCCACGTCTACCCCCAGGCACCCGGCCGCTCCACCTACGACGTGTGGTCCCTGCACCGGGACGACGTCGTACCGGCCCCGGGCTCCGAACACCGCGCCCGCCGCCACGTCCTCATCGGCACCCGCAACGGGCAGCGCAACGGATTCCTGCGCTCCGTCCGGCCGCAGGACCCGGCGCTCGCCGGCCGACTCGTCCAGGCGATCGCCGACGAGCACCGGACGAGCGTGGTCGGCATGCTCTACCTCGACCACGCACTCCTCGCCGAGGTCCGTGGCCAGCTCGCCGACCGACTCGCCGACCGACACGAAGGCTGGCACGCCGGCTTCATCGACGCGGCCGCCGAGCTGCGGGTGCCCGCCGACGCGACGGACCTGGACGCCTTCCTGGACACCGTTCCCGACAACCACCGCCGCCGCCGCATCCGCGCCGAACTGCGCTCCATCGCGGCCGAGGAACCGGCGGAGCGCATCGACTCGGTCGGCGAGATCGAGGAACTGGCCCCCGTACTGGCACCGCTCCTGGTGAAGGTCAACCAACGCCACGGCCAGCCCTCCGACGAGGCGAGCATGGCCTCGTACATCCGCGCCGGCGCCAACTCGGGCCTGCAGCCGCAGTTGTTCCTCACCGGAACCCGCACCGAGCCCAGGGCTTTCTCGCTGAGCGTGCAGGACGACCGCCTGATGTCGGTGCGCGTGGGCGGCCACGACGCCGACAGGCTCGGGAACCGGGCCCTGGACTACCCGCGCGTCGTCTTCTACGAGCCGCTGGCGTACGCCATGCGGGCCGGCCTGAAGGCCATCGACCTCGGCGTCGGGGCCCTCTACACCAAGATGCTCCGAGGAGCGCACACCGTGCCGCTGTACAGCCTGGTCCGGATCCCCGACGACCTCCCCGCCACCGTCACCACGGACGGGGACCGGACCAGGCTCGCCGGCCTCCGCGCCGGGAACCCGAAGCTGTCCGAGGAAACCCTGCTCGGCTGGGCGGTCGACCATGGCTAGCCAACTCCTCGAGCGCGAACCGCACATCACCTGGCGGCAGTTCAACAACTACTGGGCGAGCCAGACGTTCGCCCAGGCGGCCGGCCAGGTCCTCAACGTCGGATTCCCGCTCATCGCGGCGGACCTCCTCGCCCTGCGGCCGTCCGAAGTCGCGGTCACCACCTCCCTGCAGTTCATCCCCTACCTGCTGATCACCCCCATCGCCGGCCTCGTCGTGGACCGCGTCAACCGCATCCGGCTGGTGATGACCTGCCACGCGCTGCGCGCCGTCCTTCTCGCGCTGACCGGGCTGCTCGCCGCCAACGGCTCCCTGAGCGCCCCCGTCCTGTGGCTCACCGTGTTCCTGGCGGGTGCGCTCAACGCCCTCGCCAGCGTCGGCACCCTCGCCCTGGTACCGGACCTCGCCCCGGAAGGCGGCCTGGCCAAGGCCAACAGCCGCCTGCAACTGTCCATGTCGATCACCCAGGTCATCGGCCCCTCGGCGGCCGGCCTCCTGCTGGCCGTCTCCGGCAACCTGGTCTTCCTCGCCATCGCCCTGGCCTTCGCCATGGCCGCGGCCATGATCGTCCGTACCCGGACCCGCGAGGTCGAACGGGAGCAGGCACCCGCAGACTCCTGGCTGGCGACCATCGCCGCCGGGGCCCGGTTCGTACGCCGTACCACGGCCCTGTGGGTGCTGCTGCTCCAGATGACCCTGTTCAACCTCTTCGAACAGGCGGTCATCACCCTCTTCATGCTGTTCGCGCTCCGCGAGCTGGACCTGGACTCCACCCAGGTCGGCCTCGTCCTCGGTGCCGGAGCGATCGGATCAGTGGCCGGCGCCTGGCTCGCACCGCGGTTCAGGAGCGCGAGGGGAATCTCGGCCATCCTCGTCCTGTCCACCGGTCTCGCCTCCGTCGCCCCCTGCGCGCTCGCCTTCGTCCCCGAGGGCTCGCCCGCGGTGTCCATGACCATGAGCGGCCTCACCTTCTGCCTCTACGGGTTCGGGCTGACGGTCTTCAACGTCCACTCGAACACCCTGCGCCACCAGATGGCCCCGAGGGAGTTGCAGGGCCGCCTGGCCGCCGTCTTCCGCACCAGCGCCTTCACCTCGGTCGCCCTGGGAGCCGCGCTCGGCGGCGCGCTCGCCGAGCACATCCCGTTCCGGACCGCGATCGGGATCGCCTGCACGGGCCTGGTGTCCGCCTTCGTGCTGTTCGCGGTGCTGCTCCCCCGCGCCACCAGGGGAGCCGCGAACAGCGCGTGACCCGACACGTCAGGGGGCCGCCGGCCTACCGAACGGCGTGCACGCGCCGGCGCTCCACCGCCGCAGGTTGAACGCCCGCAACTTGGACGGCCTGAGGACCTGCCCCCCGGGGGCAGGTCCTCAGGCCGGCGGGAGCGGCCGTTCACGCGCCCGTGGGTGGCGGGGCTGCGTCCGGGGTGCGAGGGGAGTTGAAGGTGAAGGCGCGTGGGGAGGGGCCGTTCTGGCGCAGGTCGGCCAGTCGTTCCAGGGCCTCGTCGATGTCCGGCAGGTGTCCGGCCGGGACCCACCACAGGACCAGGTGCGCCTCGACGTTGCGTTCGAACCACTCGCGTCGGCGCCGCATCGCCTCCAGGTGCCCGCTGCGGTAGGTGAACTCCCACAGCGCCTCCTGGCTCTCCCAGACCGACATGTTGACGACGACGTCCTCGCCCGCCGGGCGCAGGGCGCTCGCGTCGTCCGTCCCGTCCGCGGTGAGCCGCCAGACGAAGCCGGGGGCGGTGTCGGCGGCAGCGTTGATCGGGGAGACCATCTCGACGAACGGCGCGATGCGCGGGTCGTCGACGGGGTGGCGGAGCGTGGCGACGTTGAACTGGGCGAGGTGGTGGGAGGTCATGGCGCCATCCCAGCACGGGCCTTCTTTCTATGTCAATCAGTATTGTTTTTAGAAGGCTCGACCACCACGCAGCACTCCCCCGGCCGGGCGTCCATCCGGGCACGGAGGGTGCCGTCCGTGCCGAGAAGTCCCTCCAGGAGGGCGAGGTTCATGCCGCAGACCAGGGGCGGGAAGCGCTCGGCGACGGAGTGGAAGGGGCAGTTGCGCATGCGGATGGCCCCCTCCTCCAGGCGGGGTTCGTACCCGCGGGCGGCCAGCAGCGCGACGGCCTCGTCGAGTCCCCCGCAGGGCGCGGCCGCTCCGCGCTCGGCCTCTCCCCTCCGCCGCGCGGCTGCGCGCAGCCCGTCGTCCAACCCGGCCCGCTCGGCGGCCTCGGCGAGCAGTTCGGCGGCTGTCCGGTAGTCGCGCGCGGGCAGCGACACCCCCAGCTCGGCGCGCGTGCGCGTGTACACCTTCGCCGGCCGCCCCGCCCCCGGCCCCGACCGCCCGGTGAGCCTGCGACTGCCGCTCTCCAGCAGCCCGGCCTCGACCAGCTTCTCCAGGTGGTGCGCCGCCAGTGTCCGCGCCACCCCGACGGCCTCCGCCGCCTCGTTCCGGCCCACCTCGCGGCCCTGGGCCGACACGTACTCGTAGAGGCGGCGGCGCACGGGGTCGTGCAGGGCGGCGATCGCTTCGATGTGCTCCATGCGGCCATTCTAGGAACAATGGCCATTGGAGATAGAGGGGCTGGTCGCAGGGCCGGCGGGCCCGGGCGAACGCACCCGGCGCGCCGACGCGGGCACAGGCACGGGTACGGCAGTCGGCGACGAGGCTGCGGAGGCTGCTGTCGATCAGGACGGTCCGGATGCGCCCGTCGGGTCCGGGCGTGTCGTCGGCGTGCGTCAGGCCCGTGGGGAGGACGGGCCCGGTTCGTCCTCGCCGAACAGGTCGCGCAGGAAGCGCTCGGGCCGGTTCACGAAGGCGCGGGTCAGCGTGACGGGCTCGGCTTGGTCGTATCCCACCTGCTCGATGGTGCCGTCGGCTTCGAGTTGCAGGATCCGGGCGCCGGGGAGGGCGAGCAGGATCGGCGAGTGCGTCGCGATCACGAACTGGCTTCCCTGGGTGATGAGTTCGCGCATTCTGACCATCAGGGCCAGGCAGCCCTGCACGGAGAGCGCCGCCTCCGGCTCGTCGAGGACGTAGAGGCCGTTCGGCCCGAAGCGGTGGAGCGCGAGGTCCAGGAACGACTGGCCGTGGGAGCGTTCGTGCGGGGAGCGGCCGCCGTAGGCGGGCAGCAGCGGGGTCGGGCCTTCGCGGTCCAGGCGTTCGATCTCGGTGGCGACGTTGTAGAAGCTCTCCGCACGCAGGAAGTATCCGGTGCGCGGGCGCCGGTTCCAGCGCAGCACCAGGTGCTCCCCCAGGACGGACTCGCTGGAGCGGGTGGCGAAGCGGAAGGACTTCGACCCGCCCTCGGCGTTGAACCCGGCGGCCGTGGCGATCGCCTCGATCAGGGTGGACTTGCCCGAGCCGTTGTCGCCAACCAGGAACGTCGCCCCGGGCGCGAACTCGATCCGCCCCGACTCGGCGAGGCGGGCGACCACGGGCAGGTCGAACGGGTAGCCGCCGGCCTCGGGGCCCGGTTCGACCTGGACGTGACGCAGGAACCCCGGGGCGAAGACACTCATCGAACGATCGTAGGCCGGGGCACCGACACCGGCCGCCGGGCGGCGGGGTCGGCCCTCGCCGCCCGGTGCAGCGGGGGACGAGGGGCCGGGCCGCATGTGCCCCGGCTACGTCGCGGGCTCGGCCGTGGCCTTCGCCGTCGCCGCACGCCAGGTGGCGATGGTGGCGGCCGCCTTGGTCTCGAAGTCCGGGTCGCGCCAGGCGCCCGGCATGCCGATCACCGCCGGCAGCTTGAAGTCGCCGTCACGTCCTGCCCCGATCCTCGTACCCCCTGTGGGCTTGCCGTTCGCGCGCCGAACCCTGGAGGCGCGCACCGCCGCCGTACCAGCAATGACCGGGTGGAGGCGTCGGGTGGAAGCCGGACCAGTGGCTCCGTATCCGTACGGAGGCGGCCCGGCTACGGTGTTGCCCGGCCGGCGACGAACTCGTCCCGGGTGGCGATGGTGTCCGCCGGGGGCACCGTGTCGGCCGGAACGGCTCCGAAGGGCTCCCCGTTCCCGGGCGGCCGCGCCCATGGGCGAGTGGTGAACGTGTGTAGTCGCCCGTTCATGATCGCGTGGCGTGGCAGGTGGACTCCGAACTCACCGGACACGGCCTCCAGCAGCGGGCGCTCCGCGGCGGTGACCTCCTCCCCCTCGCCGAAGAACCGGTCCGGGTCCAGCGCCGGTGGCGTCCGCCCGGTACGGTGCAGTTCCCCGTCCGCGTACGTGAAGGCGTACTGCTCGACGCCGTCCTGTGCCACGGAGAGATGGAAGAAGGGCCGCCCGTGCCCGCTTCTCAGGCCGCCCCACCCGACCACCGCGCGGGTACCCTCGCCGGCTGCCGCTGCGGCCGGGGAGACGAACCGCCGCAGGTCGAAGTACGCGACGTCGTCCTCGAAGGCGAAGCTCCAACAGGGACCGGCCCGACCGACCGCCGCCAGGGCCGTGTCGACGACGTACGGGACGGCCCCCGGTCCGCGGGACGCGAAGCCGCGTGCTTCGTCGCGGGTCATGGGCCGGTTCAGCACCGTCCCGTCGCCGTCCGCGAGGCGCCCCGGCAGGTCCGCCGGTGCCACTCCCTCGACCAGGACGAAGCGGTAGGACGTGGGGATGCCGGGGGTGTCCGGGTCCGCGAGCCATGCCAGGTCGCCCGGGTCGCGGTCGGCCGAGCGGCCCGGTGCCTCGCCCGCCTGTCCGCCCCTGGGGGTGGACAGCAGCTCGCAGCCCCGCTCCGGGGTCAGCAGCGGCCCGAGCAGGGGGTCGGCCACCCATCCCAGCGGCGCCAAGTGGTCGGGTCCCGATGGCTGCCACGCCGGCAGGGCGTCCGTCAGAATCCGCCACGCCCCGTCGGTGTCGCCCCACCGCGCCGACTCCCTCGCCCGTTCGACCGCCTCCCCGAACGGTCCGGCCGCCGTGTACCGGTACGTGCCGTTGCGCACCCGCTCCAGCGTCGCAAACGCCAGCGACACCACCTCCCGCCCGGCTCCCCGAAGGTGGAACAGCAGGGCGGAGTCGTCCCTGTGCCCGCGGACCACGTGCTCGGCGGCCAGCACCGGGAGCAGTTCGGGCGCGTAACGCGGGTCGGCCGCCATGCCGTCGAAGTACACCATGTACGTGCGTCCGAGCAGGCGACGCATCTGGTCCCCCAGTGCGGCGGCCCGCGGCCTGCCGTACCCCTTCGCCTCGTCCAGCACGTGCCCGGCCCGTTCCCAGTCGCCGCGCAGCGCCTCCAGGCGGGCCCGCTCCACCCGCGTGTCCAGCTCCCGCGTCAGGTCGTTGGCGAACTCCGGTCCCCCGTCGGTGCGGCCTGCCCGCAGGCAGTGGAACTCGCGGTGCATGTCCCGCATGAAGTCGGCGAAGTTCGCGTACCGTTCGGGCGGCGCGGCCCGCCAGCTCGCCCACGTGTACACAGCCCACTCGCCGTCGTCATCCACGTCCTCGGGATCCAGCAGGACGTGGGTCATGTCGGACTCGACATCGAGCTGGAGCCCTCGCCGCCAGATGCCCGCCCCCCGCCGCTCGGCGTCCGTGGCGTCGTCGTCCAGGCGCTCCTCGAAGATGTCCGCGAGTGCGGACTCGTTGTCGTGCCAGCGCGCGTCCGCCGTCCCCGCCAGCAGGCCGATGAACCCGCCGGCGTTCCGCCATCCGTCGCTGACCTCGAGGAACTCCCGGTACGACGGGGGCATCCGACGGCCGAGGCGCTCCTCCATGGCGACGATCCGCTCCTCGGAGGCCGACGGGAACCCGAGCCAGCGAGCCCGCCGGGCCGTTTCGTCCTCCTCGCGTCGTGTCCCGCCATCGGCCAGGGAGTCCGACCACTCCCCGCTCCATCCGAGCAGGAACGGCCGCCAGTCGAGCGGTGTCGTGTGCGTCATGCGCCCGATGCTGTCAGCCGCCGCTGACACCGTTCCGTACCGTCCCTGACGGGGGCGCAGCGGCTCTCCTCGCTCCGCCCCGCCTGGGGCGGGCAGTCGGCGCGGGCCACGCCGGCCTGCTCCGGGCCGGGCGGTTCCGTGCCCTCGGGACGGTGCCGGACAGGCGGACGTGTCCGAGGGGTGCCCGAGGGGGTGCCCAGGAGAGTGGCGCGGGCGCAGCTGCCTTTCCTAGGATCCGGCTTCGGCCCGGCGCAGGGCCTTCGAGGGGTCCGCCGACGGCGGTCCGTCGGCCGGCGGCCGTGCGCCTTGGGGCGCGCCCGCGGCGCATGTGTCGTATGGGGAGAGCAGAGCAGATGTTCCAGCAGACCGTCCGCACGGCCGCCGCCGCACGGCGGGGAGCGCGTGGGCACCGGCCCTCCGGGCGGGGCGTACGGGAGTCGGGTTCCGTGCCGCTCTCGGTCCTGCGGCCCGGGGTCGCCCTGCGCGGCCGCGGGCTCGACCCGGAGCACGTCGGGTTCCTGGCCTCGCTCGACGAAGCTCTGCCCCCGTACTGGTGCGCCGTGCGGACCTGCGGGTCATCGACGGGATGCACCGCGTCGAGGCCGCGCGGCAGCGGGGGCGGGCGTTCATCGACGTGGAGTTCTTCGACGGCACGGCCCACGAGGCCTTCCTGCTCGCGGTCGAGGCCAATGCCCGGCACGGCCTGCCGCTCTCACCGGCCGACCGGCGCGCTGCGGTCGAGCGGATCCTCGTGACCCATCCGCAACTGTCCGACCGTGCGATCGCCAGGCTGTCGGGCCTCGGTGCCAAGGCGGTGGCGTCCGCGCGACGCCGTGCAACTGCCGCCTCGCCGCAGTTGCACACCCAGCCGGCGGCCCGGATCGGGCTCGACGGTCGCACCAGGGCCCTCGACGCCACCCAAGGGCGGCTGCGGGCGGCCGACCTGATGGCCGAGGACCCGCAGGCATCGCTGCGCACGGTCGCGCGGCTCGCGGGCATCTCACCCGGGACGGTCGCCGACGTCCGCAGGCGTCTCGGCAACGGGGAGGGGCCCGTGACGGTTCCGGCGGTGGTTCGCGGAGCGGGACGGCCTCCGGCCGCGTCGTCGGCCGGGGCCGGAGTTGCCGGTCCTCCCGATCGGTCGACCCCCGGCGCCCGGGTTCCGGCGACGACGGCCACGGCCGTGACGGTCCCCGTCACGACGCCGCCTCCGCCGCACGCCGACGGCCACGGGCGGGGAGCGGCCCTGCCGGGGCCCAGGGCGAACCTGCTCGTCGAGAGGCTCTCCCGCGATCCCTCGCTCGTCCTCAAGGAGGACGGCCGCAGGCTCCTGCGGCTGCTGCACCGGAGCGCCGCCGCCGACTGGCCGAGTCTGTTCGCTGCCGTGCCACCGCACTGCGGGGGCCAGGTCCAGCGCCTCGCGCGCCGGTACGCCGCCGAGTGGCTGGAGTTCGCCCGGCAGTTGGAGGCGCGCGAGGCGGCGGCGCAGGAGGGGACCAGGGCCTCCCGGGCTACTTGAGGCCTTCGGCGACCCGGACGAGCTCCTGGTCGGTGAGGGCGACGGGCGCACCGGTGGAGACGGTGAACGTGTAGGTGCCGTCGTACCAGCTCAGCGACCGGGGCCCGAGGTTCGGGTCGGCGCTGGTGAAGGCCGCCGGATGCCCCTTGACCGTGGTCGTGGCGGTGGGCCGGTCGGTCGGTGCGGGGTCGGCGCCGCCCCTGCTCTGGCGGATGATCAGGGAGGCCCCGGCCCTGGGTTCGGTGCCGACGTGGTAGCCCGTGGCCCAGTTCGGCCGGTCCTCGGGGAACGGGGCCAGGCCGGGGATCTGGGCGATCTGGTCCTCCGGGTAGGGGAAGTACTGGTCGGGGAGGTACGTCGGCAGGGCGAGGTCGCGGCCGTCGAAGTGGATGACGGGGCGACCGGTGACCGCGTCGATCAGCGGCTTGTCCCCGAGAGGTGCCTTCAGCCGGGCCGTGATGCGCGCGTAGCCGCCCATGGGGTCGCAGAGCCCCGGCGGGTCGGTGACCGGGACCGTGTGCCGGACCGAGACCCTCACCTTGTCCGGCAGCTCACGGACCACGAGTTCCGGCCGCGACTCGCAGCCCCAGCCGACGCTGAGGGTGAGGGTGCGTCCGTCCGCACTCGCCAGCAACTGGCCAGTGGCCGCGCCCTCGTGCACCCGCGCGCCGGGGGACCCGGTCGCCCATGTGGTCAGCGCGACCGCACCGCCTGCCACCCCCGCCGCCACGATGACCGGCCACCCGCGCCGCCCCGGGCGCGTCCCGCGACGGCTGCCCGCCTGCCCCATGATTCCTCCCGATGTCGAGGGGAATGGTTCCCCTTTCGGCCGGGAGAGTCAAAGAATTCGGGCCGACCGCGCCCCGGTCCGGATCGGGGGGATTCCCGGCGGCACGGGTGAAGAATCGATGGAGGGGCCCTGTTCACGCCCGAAAAGATCGCATTCGATCTACTTGAGTGAAAGGCGTGCCTTCGATTTCCCCATCATTCGGCCTAGGTTCCGTGCAGCGGGCCGCAAGTGGCCTCGCACCGCATTCCCGAGGAGCCCTGTGAAGCATGTAAAGCACTGGAAGAATTCCGGCCGGACGCGTCTGATGGTGGCAACGGCCCTGCTGTCCACCGTGCCGGCCACGGTCCCGGCCCTGGCCGCCCCGGGCGGCGGCGCGCCGGACGTTCCCCGTCCGGCCCAGGCCCGCGGTACGGACCGGCCCGCGCCGGTTCCGGCCTCGGGTGAGGAGGCGCTGACGGGCAAGGTCGCCCCCGGGATCATCGAGCTGATGAGGAGACAGGAGGTCCTCGACCGGGCCGTGGAGCTGATCACCGGTGGACGGGAGGAGTTCGAGCGCGACCGGATACCGGGCTTCTCCGAGGTGGAGGTCGACCCGGCGGCCAACCGCGTCCTGCTCCACTGGAAGGGAGACCTGCCGCAGCCGGTGGCCGCCGTGATCCGCGACCTGCCGGACGGGGTGAAGGTCGAGGTGCTCCCGGCCAAGTACTCCAAGGCGGAACTGCACGCGGCCCGGGCCAGGCTCGTGCCCGACGGCACGCCCTTGATCCTCACCGCCGACAGGCCCAGCCACATCAGCAGCATCGGCCCGTCTCTGGACGGCAGCGGCCTCGACCTCGGCTACGAGCCCGAGGACGAACGGGCCAGGGGCGCGCACTCCGCGTCCGCCCCGCTCTCGGACGAGGAACTGACGCCCCGGATCGAATCCCTCGCGTCGGCCCTGGCCGGCGTGGAGGTCCACGCCCGGCGGGAAGCCCAGGTCATCGACCTGACCCGGGGAGAGGACGGATCCCCCTGGCACGGCGGCGCCGGCGTCGAGACCCCGGGCGGCACGATCTGCTCGACCGGCTTCGGGGTGTACGGCGCCAATTCCAGGGACCTGGTCACCACCGCCTGGCACTGCGGCGAGGGGAACTACCGGACCTGGTACAGCAGGCAACCCATGGGCAACGCCTCGCAGAAGGACGGGAACGCCTCCGACGACACCATCGGAATCGCCCCGCACACGGGAAGATCGGGTGCCTACGTCTACGACGGCCCCTGGAACGAGAGCACCGGTTACGCCAAACCCGTCGCCGGATACGGTGGCAACAACGTGGGCGATTACGTCTGCCATTCCGCAGCCAACTCCGGCGTCCACTGCGGTCTCCGCGTCCAGGAGGTGGACCGGCATGTCGTGGGGCCGAACAAGGTCCTGCGCAAGTTCGCCGACAAGGTCGTCCAGACCGACCCCAACGAGATCGCCGCCGCGAACGGCGACTCGGGCGGCCCGGTGTTCGCCCTGACCGACGGCGGGAGGAAGGACCAGGCCCGAGGGACCATCACGTCCCTGGAGAACGAAACGAACTGCAACGGACGCAAGCTGTCCGACGGCGGCTACCGCCCCCCGTGGTGCTTCAAGGCGATGTGGTACGTCCCCATCTCCCAGACCCTGGCCGACATGGGCTGGACCCTCAGGACGAGCTGATCCGGCTCCGGGCCCGGACCCGGCGGGAGTGGTGACGCCGGGTGGCAGGATGTCGATGCGACGAGTCGCTTCCGCCGATCGCGCCGACCCGCTTCCCGACCCAGGATGAAGGGCAGGACCGGCCGCGTGGCCGCCGGACGGAAAGGTTCTCCGTGCGCTTCCTCGACTCCCCCTCCTTCACCGCCGAACGCCCGTGGGGCGCGCTCGACCTCGCGGAGCTGGACGACGCGACCGTGCGCCTGCACTGGACCGACCGGCCCTACCGCTGGCACGTCAACGACGGACCGGAGGTGTTCGTCGTCCTCGACGGCGCCGTCGACATGCACTACCGCGTCGACGGCACCGAGCGGGTCGAGCACCTCACACCGGGCCGGGTGTGCTGCGTGGAGCCCGGGGACGAACACGTCGCCCGCCCTGCCCCCGAGGCCCGCATCCTGGTCGTCGAGCGGCGGGGCAGCGACTGACCGTCACCGACGCCGCGTCGCGGCGACACCGCACGCGACTCCGGCACACCGGCAGGGGTGTCACACGGGAACGGGTTGCGTGCGGTCGGCGCGGGCGGGTCGGGCGGGGAGTGAGTGGGACTGCGATTCGGCCGCCCGGAGGCCGGCCTGGTCGCACAGGGCGCCGATGCGCGCGGCCGCGGTGGGGTGACCGGGCCGGTCAGGGCCGCCGCGGGGTCGTCGCAGAGGGCCAGGACGGCGGCCTCGGCCTGGCGGCCCCTCGGCCGAAGGGCGAGCGAGGGGCCGGGGCGCATGTGCCCGGCTACGTCGCGGGCCCGGCCGTCGCCGTCGCCGTCGCCGCGCGCCAGGTGGCGATGACGTCGGCCGCCTTGGTCTCGAAGTCCGGGTCGCGCCAGGCGCCCGGCATACCGATCACCGCCGGCAGCTTGAAGTCGCCGTGCTCGCGGTGGGTGACCCGCACGACGTCCCCGGAGTCGGGGCGGTTGCGGTTCTTCCCGACTGCGACGTTGGTGACGTCCGCCCAGGCGAACCGCTTGCGGGAGCCCAGGGCCCCGGTCCACCAGATCTCGCGCTCGTCGAAGCTCACACTGCTGAAGGCGCCCCTCACCTGGAGGAGCCCACCGATGATCAGGAGAGCGCCGAAAGCCACGACGATGACGGTCCGGAGGTCCGCCGGGACGGACGAAGCGCGGTGGAGAAGGTAGGCGCCACCGGCCAGGAAGAGCGTCGAGAAGATCCACTGACGGCGTATCTGTGCCGGGTGGAGACGGTAGGTCACGTGTTTCACCAGCGGATCTTGGCAGGTCGGACGCATCTGAGGAAGCGTCACCGTCGCCCCCTGCCGTAGCCGAGGTCGGCCGGCCCGAGGCCGTGCTCCCGGCTACGGCTTCGCCTTGCCGGCGACGAACTCGTCCCAGGTGGCGACGGTGTCGGCCGGGGGCGCCGTGATGGCCGGAACGGCGCCGAAGTCGGAGTACTCCTCGACGACCTCGCTGCGGCCCTTGCTGCCGGTGGTGACCTGCTGCGACTTCAGCACCAGGTCGTCCTTGCCGACCCACATGTCGAGGTCCGCCGAGGTCTCGCCCCGCCGCTTGGCCAACTGGACGTAGTAGTCGCGCACCTCGTCCTTGATGGCGGGCCCGGTGTAGTGGGCCAGCTCGTCGAAGACCACCGTGCCGCGGTAGTGGTCGGCCGGCCGGCCGCCCACCTGCTCCTCGCCGACCCAGGAGGTGGACCCGGTCGAGGCGAGCGAGCCCGCGATCTCGTTGACGAACCCCGCCGCCCGTGCGCTGCCGGGGCTGCCGGCCGTCTTCTGGTCCATCCGGTACCAGCTCTTGCCCGGGACGTGGTCCGACTTCATGTAGATGCCGTCGCCGGTGGCGATGATGTGGTTGAAGCCGCTGGGGTTGTCCTCGGACTTCTCCCCCCAGGACTTGATGGCCGAGGCGTACGGCTGCTGCTGGAAGAACATCTCGGACCTGTCGGATCCGCCCCCGCCCGTCTGGACCGTCTTGTAGGAGGCCTGTTCCGCGGTCTTCCTGGCCGCGGCCATCAGCACGGTCCGGGCGTCGGCCCGCTTCGTCGCCGCCTCGTTCCCGCTCCGGGCCGCATCGCCGCTGCGGGACTCCCCGCCGCCGTGCGGCTCCCCGCCGCAGCCTGCCAGGGCCAGCGTGAGCGCCGCCCCCGCGGCCGCCGCCACGACGCCCCTCCTCATCACCCGCACAGCTCTGATTCCTCCTCGGTCGTTTCGACCTGCATGACCATGGTTGTTGCCCGGGACGGACCGCCGACGATCTCGAGCGTCCGCCTCCCGAAGCACCGCCCGCCCGCGCCGGGCGGGCCGCTCCACCCGCGAAACGGCGGGCGACCCCGGGTTAAGGTCAGTTTGACGATAACATCCTTCGTCCCCGGACCGACAACCGCTGCCCCGGGGCCCACACCCACTTCCGCCGGGTCCTCGACGGTCAGGCCGGCTCTGATCCGGCGGAATCGGGGAACTCTGATCTTCACGTGTCCTGCCTCTGGCGTTGGGTGCGCGCGACCGGCCCGGCTTCGCTGCCGGACCGGTCACGCGGTGACGCCACGAGGCTGGCAGGGTGCTCCAACAGCGACCCAACAATCAACCAACCGTGCACCGTTGCGGAACGGACCACCTCCGCACCCGACAGCTCCGACTCTTCTCGGCGGGCCGGGCGGCCTTTCGCGATGCGGACATGACAGCTAGCGTACGTACGAGCTGCCCGGTCCATGACGGTCCGTCACCGGATTCCGCCGTGGACTCGCGCGGTACGGACGGGACGCCGCGCCCGCACGCACGCCCGCCCGCACGTCGAAGACGTCCGTCGCACACCCTGGAGAGCCCGTGGATCCCCGCCCCGCTTCCCGCCGGCAGCGCCTGCGCGTTCCCGGCGCCGCCTGCGTCGCACTGCTGTGTTCCGTCGCCCTCGGCGCCGCGACACCGGCGCAGGCCTTCAGCGGGGGCAACCACGAGAGGATCACCCGGGCCGCCCTGGGGGCCGCGGGCTGGCACCCGGCCTCGCTGACGGCGATGGCGGACGGGAACTCGGGCGCCATCGTCGCCAACGACCACGGCGAGTACTTCGGCATCGGCAAGCTGCACTGCGACAACGCCGACTACCTCGACCCCCGGTACGACAGCCGCTACCCCCGCACCCGCGGGCAGGCCGACGCCGAGATCATCGACTGCGTCGACGGTTCCGTCCACAACTTCAAGCGGGCCGTCGCCGCCGCGGACCGGCTGGTCGACGCGAACGGGCACGTCGTCGCCGCCCAGACCGCCATCTCCCCGGCCTGCGACTGGAACGACCGGCCGGGACGGGCGAAGTGCGAGGTGCTGGAGGACCTGGGCCGCGGCTGGCACCAGATCGAGGACTTCTACGCCCACAGCAACTGGGTCGACCAGGCCGGCCCGGGAGCCGTCGGCGTCAAGAACCCCCCGGGCCTGGGCAGGACCGACCTGCCCGCGTTCTTCTCCATCGCCCGCTACAGCTCCATGAGCAGGCCCGACTGGGCCAAGGACGCCACCGCCCACATCCCGCACGACCTGGCGACCGGCTGCTACCCGGACCGCGACCACAGCGGAACGGTGTCCGACTGCGCGAACCGCGTCACCCACGACGGAGTGCTGAACAAGGACACCAAGGACACCCCGCGCTCGGCCGTCGGCCACAACTTCGACCGCGCCTACGACCTCGCCGTCAAGGACATCACCCGCCAGTGGAACGACTTCAAGGACGAGCTCCGGCGCAGGTACCCGACCAACGGCCGGGCGCAGGCGATGATCTGCGCCATCACCCATGACCACCCGGACAAGACCTGCTGAGCGGAACGGAACGGAGACGTCATGCGAAGGTTCCTGACCAGGCTGTTCGTCGCGGCGGCGGCCGCCACCCTGACCGTGGTGCTGCCCGGTGCGGGCGCGGCGGCGCCGGCCCGCACCGGGCCCGCCTCGGTCGCGGCGGTCAACCACACGGTGACCTTCGTGAACCACTCGTCGCAGCGGCTGTGGATCGGAAGCGGCGTCAACGCCGACGGGTCGAAGCAGTTCAGCCGGCTGCCGGTCCTGGCTCCCGGGCAGTCGGCGACGGTGACGATCCCCGAGACCACCGCCCCGTTCCACTGGCGGGGGAAGTTCTTCGCCCGCCAGGACTGCGGCGGGGCCTCCGGCAACGGCTTCCACTGCCGGGTGGGCGACTGCGGCCCGTTCGCCGACCACTGCACGACGGGCGAACAGCCCGCCAGCCTCGCCGAGTTCAACTTCGACGCCAAGGACGGCGCCGCCCCCTGGTACGACGTGAGCTACGTGAACGCGTTCTCGCTGCCGGTCACGATCACCCCGGTGAACGCCTCGATCCCGGCGGGCGGGGGCTGCGACACCAGGGGCTGCGCGAAGGACCTGCTGCCCTCCTGCCCGCCCGCCGACCTGACGCGCGGGCCGGACGGCAAGCCGCTGCTGTGCACCAACCCCAGCCGCGACACCCAGAGCGACTACAGCCGCGCGCTCAGCGCGAAGTGCCCCAAGGCCTACACGTGGTCCAAGCAGGACCAGGTCCCGGGCAACAAGGTGATGCAGCAGTGCAGCCGTTGCAGCGGCTTCACCGTCACCTTCGGGCCCTCCGCGTGAGCGCCCCGGCCGCGTGAGCGCCCCGGCCGGATGAGCGCCCCGGCCGGATGAGAGCCCCGGCACGACCGCCTGATCGAAGGAGAGGAACGCCTTGCCACGTCGAACACGTCTGTTCGCCGCCCTGCTCGCCGTGCTGACCTGCCTCACGGTCGGCACCACGGGCGACGCGTCCGCCGCCCCGGCGAAGAAGAAGGGCGTGAGCGCCTGGAACTTCACCGACGTCACCAAGGCCATGGCCGACGCCAGGGTGGGCTGGTTCTACACCTGGGCCTCGGACCGGCAGCAGATCAGGCCGCCGGCCGGCGTCGAGTTCGTCCCCATGATCTGGGGCGCGGGCTCGGTGACCGACGCGCAGCTCGCGACGGCCCGGAAGGAGGGCACGACCCTGCTCGGGTTCAACGAGCCCGACCTGCGGGGCCAGGCCTCCATGAGCGTCTCCCAGGCCCTCGACCTGTGGCCCCGGCTCCAGTCGACCGGGATGCGCCTGGGGGCGCCCGCGGTGGCGGGCGGCGGCGACGTCGCGGGCGGCTGGCTCGACCAGTTCATGAAGGGCGCCGCCGCCCGCCACCACAAGGTCGACTTCATCCCCCTGCACTGGTACGGCTCGGACTTCCGCGCCGATGCCGCGACCGGTCAGCTGCGCAGCTACCTCCAGGCCGTCCACGACCGCTACAAGAAGCCGATCTGGCTCACCGAGTACGCCCTGATCGACTTCTCCGGCGGCACCCCGCGATACCCGACGCCGGAGCAGCAGGCCGCGTTCGTGACGAAGTCGACCGCCATGCTCCAAGGGCTCCCCTTCGTCGAACGCTACGCGTGGTTCACCCTCTCCGCGGACCGCGGCGGCACCGGTCTCTACCACCGGGCGACGCCCAACCGGATGGGCGAGGCCTACCGCGCGGCCGGCTGAGCACACCGCCCGGCGCCCGTCAGCGGGTGCCGGGCGGTGCCGGGTGGCTCGCGCGGGTGAGGGCCTGCCGACGCAGGCCGCGGAGTGGGTCGAACGTGGTCACCGGCGGCTCCGGCCGAGCGGCGCAGATCGCGAAGTTGCGTGAGGGGGCGGAAATCTGACGGTCAGTCCGATAGTGATCCCGCGCATGCCGATTCCCTCCCGCCCGCCGGACGGGGGGCCTTCGATGGACGGAAGGGGTCCACCGGATGACCTGTCCGTGCCACTCTGTCTGGTGACGGCGGCGAGGGCACGGGGGAGGCTTGGTGGCTGCCAAGGGTGACAGCGAGGGCACCGGGGCGCGGGCGGCCGTGTTCGTGGGCCCCCATCAGTTGCTGCGGCCGTTGGGCGAGGGCGGGATGGGGGTGGTGTACCTCGCCCGCTCGCCCGGGCTGAGGCTGCTCGCGGTGAAGGTCATCCGGCCCGAGTACGCCGAGGACCCGCAGTTCCAGCGCCGGTTCCAGCAGGAGGTGGAGGCCGCCCGGCGGGTGACGGGGTTCCACACGCCGCCCGTGGTGGACGCCCAGCCGCGCGGTCCGCGGCCGTGGATGGCCACGGCGTACCTGCCGGCGCCGTCGCTGGGCGAGGTGGTGCGGCGGTTCGGTCCGCTGGGCGAGGCGGGTGCGCGGGCGCTGGGGGCGGCGCTGGCGGAGGCGCTGGCCGCGATCCACGCGGCGGGGGTGGTGCACCGTGACCTCAAGCCGGGCAATGTGCTGATCGCGCGGGACGGTCCGCGCGTCATCGACTTCGGGATCAGCCGGGCCTTCGACGCGGTCCACCTGACCCGGACCGGCATGGTGTGCGGCACCCCCGGCTACATCGCCCCCGAGCGCGTCGTCTCCGCGTCCGTCACCTTCGCCTCCTCGGACGTGTTCTCGCTCGGCTGCCTGCTGGTGTACGCGCTCACCGGCCGTACCCCCTTCGGCGCCGGTGAGCCCGCGCAGATCAACCGGCGGGTGGTGTACGAGTGGCCGGACCTGTCCGGGGTGCCCGCCGCGCTGGGCCCGCTGGTGGCCGCGTGCCTGGACAAGGACCCGGGTCGGCGGCCCACGGCGGCGGCCGTGCTGGCCGCGCTGGCCCCGGCCGATCCGGCGGCGCTGCTGAGTCCGGGGTTGCTGGCCGACTTCGAGGCCCGGGAGCGGCAGGCCGGGATCGACCTGGCGGCGCCGCCCGCGGATCCGCCCGCGCGGGCGGTGCGGGCGTGGCGGTCGCTGAGCCGGCGCGGGCTGTTGGGCCTCGGTGCCGGGCTCGGCGCGGGCGCGGCGGCGGCCGTGGGCGTGCCGCTACTACTCACCCGCCGGGCCCGGGCGGCGGCCGGGGCGGCGACGGTCGGTGACCCCGTGGACGCGTGGGGAGCCGACGCGGGCGGCGCGGGCGGCGCGGGCAGTGCCGGGGCCTCGCCCGGTGCGCCGGCCCCGCTGTGGAGCCGGCCGTTCAGCGGCGTGACGGTCCTCCACCAGCTGTCCCTCGTCGGCTCGACGCCGGTGTGGTGGACCGAGGGCACGGGCGCGACCGGCGTGGACCCCTCGACGGGGCGTACGGCGTGGTCCCAGCAGGAGGTCCAGTTCGTCCAGGCGCAGGGCGGGCTGCTCTACGGCACGTCCACGGACTTCGCGAGCCTGGTGTGGCTGGACGCCTCGGCGCAAACCCACCGGATCCCGCTCGCCGTGCCCGCCGACCAGCACATGTACGCCGCGATGACCCTGCGGGTCTTCGGCGCGGACGACCGGACCGTGGTGACGGCCCGGCAGACCTCCGCCACCGGCGGCGGGCTCCTCGCCGGGACCGACGCGGGCAGCGGCGAGGTGCTGTGGCAGCACGACGTCGCCGAGAACCTGGCGGTGTCGATGGCCCGCCACTCGGAGTCCCTGTACAGCGGTTCCGGCAGCGCGATGGGCCTGGTCGCCGACGGCAGGTGCTACTACCGGGACGGTGACGTCCTGCACGCGCTGGACCTGCGCACCGGCGAGTCCCGCTGGCAGGCCGCCGGCCTCGCACCCGCGGGCGCGGGGGTGCCCGCGCGGCTGCTGCGCGCCGGCGACCTGCTGGTGGTCGTCGCCAACCGGACGGTGGTGGCCGTGGAGGCGGCGACCGGGCGGCAGCGCTGGACGGCTCCCCCGGTCCCGCAGGCGGTCTTCGGCTGTGCGCTCGGCGGCGACCGGCTGTTGCTGTCCGGGGCCCAGGGCACGGCCTACTGCCTGGACGTCACGACCGGCCGGGGGCTGTGGCACTGCACCGTGGCGGCCGTGACCCTTCCGAGTGCGAGCGGGGACTTCCGGGCTCCGAGCGCGGGTGACGGCTTCTTCGCCGTCCCGCTGCAGGGCGGGCCGTACGGGACGGCCGTCCTGGACGCCGCCCGCGGTACGGTCCGCTGGGTGGCCCGGCCGCCCTCCGACGAGGGCCTGTGGACCACCGCGGCCGACGGCCCGACGCTCTACTGCGCCTCGTCCACCACGCTGCGCGCCTTCCGAGCCGGTGCCGGATGAGCGCGCGCAGCATCGGCCCGTACCGCGTCCTGCGCAGACTCGGCGCGGGCGGCATGGGCGCCGTCTACCTGGCCGCCACCGGCAGCGGGCGCCCGGTCGCGGTGAAGACCGTGCAGGAGCAGTACGCGGCCGATCCGGAGTTCCGGCGCAGGTTCGCCCAGGAGGTGGCCGCGGCCAGATCGGTCAACGGGGCCTACACCGTGGCGGTGGTGGACGCCGACACGGAGGCGGAACTCCCCTGGCTGGCAACCGAGTTCGTCGCCGGACCGTCGCTGTACGAGGCGGTGGCGCGGCACGGCGCGCTCGCCCGGCCCGCGCTCCACGTCCTGGGGGCGGGCCTGGTGGAGGCGCTCGCGGCCGTCCACCGCGCCCGGATCATCCACCGGGACCTGAAACCCTCCAACATCCTGGTCGCCCGGGACGGCCCGAGGGTCATCGACTTCGGGATCAGCAAGCCGACGGCCGACGCGCTGCCCACCGCGAGCGGCCAGATCATCGGCACACCCGGGTTCATGTCCCCCGAACACGCGGCGGGCCACACCCTCACCCCCGCCAGCGACCTGTTCTCGCTGGGCGCCGTACTGGCCTTCGCCGCGACCGGCCGCGCGCCCTTCGGCGAGGGGCCGCCCGCGGTGCTGGTCTACCGGGCCTCCGAGGAGCCCCCGGACCTGGACGGGGTGCCGCCGGAGCTGACGGGGCTGCTGGTGCGCTGTCTGGACCGGGACCCGGCCCGGCGGCCCGCACCGGCCGAGCTCGCCGAGGCCTTCCGGTACGGCCCGGCGGTCGGCACCGACTGGATGGGCGGGGCGGAGCGGACCGTACGCGGGCGTGAGCGTGAACTGGCCCGGGTGCTGAGCGATCCGAACGGCACCCGGCGCCGGCTGCTCGTCCTCGGCGGCGCGCTGCTCGCCACGGCCGCCGCGGGCGGGGCCACCCGGCTGCTGTGGCCGGGAAACGCGGGGGCGCCCCCGAAGGCCTGGTCGGCGCCCCTCCCCCGGGCCGGGATGGCGCCGGTGGCCTGCGGCCCGGCGGCGGTGGTGTGCGCGGACCGCACGGGGGCGGTCGGCTACGCCCGCTCCGACGGACGGGTGCTGTGGACCAGCACCTCGGAGGCGGGGGCGTCCCCGGTCGGCGACGGCGGGCGGGTGTGGTCGGTGGACCAGGACGGCTCGGTGCGGGCGCGCGACGCGCGCAGCGGCGCCGACCTGTGGCGCTCGTCCGACCCGGTCCCCGGTGCGCAGGCCCTCGCCCTGCCGCTGCCGGGCCTGCTACTGGTCACCGGGGCGGACGGAGCCCTGCACGGCTACGACGCGGCCGCGGGGCGCAGGCTGTGGAGCGGTGCCGCGCTGGGCACCTCCTTCCGCGTCCAGGGCATGGACGCGGCGGGCCTGCTGGTCGTCACGGTCCTCGGCGATCCGGCCCTGCTCGCCGGCGGCGCCTTCCGCTTCCTGGCACTCGACCGCGCGAGCGGGCGCCAACGCTGGTCGCTGGACGCCCAGGAGCTGTACGCGCCGCCGAGCGGCACCAACCTGTACGCCCTGGATCCGGACCGCGCCCTGACCGCCGTGGACGGCGGGCGCGGAACCGCCCTGTGGAGCCGGCCCAGCGGCCTGCCGCCGGCCTCGGCGACCATGTCCGCCGGTTCCTACCTGGGTTCGCTCGCGCTCCGTGGAGCGGTGCTCACCTGCCTGCCCGTCTCCGGGACGACGGCCACCGACGGGCAGATCCCGACGGCGGCCTTCGACACCACGGGCGCCCGGCTGTGGAGCGGCACCCACACCGGCGCCATCACCGGGTGCGCGGACGTCGCGGCCCTGGTCGCGACCGGCGGCCCGCACGGCGTGTCCGGCACCGACCCGCGCACCGGGGCCACCGCGTGGACCTGGCCGTCGGCGCAGGGCGCCGCCACCGTCCGGGGCTCCTGGGGGAACTCGGTCCTCGTCACCGCGCCCACGGACACGGGCGGGATCGCCCTCCAGTCGCTGGCCGGCGCCGACGGCAGCCCGCAGTGGCACCAGACCTTCGCCCGCCAGCCCGGCGACCCGCAGGTCCTGGTCCAGGACGCGGCCCTGCTGGTCGGCTACGGGCCCACCCTGACCGCCTACCACCTGTCAGCCGGCGGCTGACAGCCTTCGAAGGGTTCCGTACGAGATGGCCGAGATCGAGGACACCCCTCCGGCGACCCAGCCGCTGCCCACCCTCCCGCGCACGAGCCCCCTTCCGGCCCAGGCCGTTCCCGCCACCCTCCCCGACCCGGCGGACCTGCGCCCGGGCGGGCCCGCCCGGCGGTGGACCTGGCTGCTCGGGGGCATCACGGCCGGCGCGGGCGCCGCCGCGCTCGTCCTGGGCCTGGTGGCCAACCTCGTCACGCCGACCGCGACCGCCTCATCCGCGGCGAACTCTTCCGCCGCAGTCGCGTCCTCCGGCCCGGCGTCCCCGTCCGCGGCGCTCTACACCGCCTCAGCGGCCGGCTGCTCGCTGGTGCACCCCGAGACGGTCGCCCGCTATGCCAAGGGCGCCCCCTGTACCGAGCAGAAGCCGATCGGGGGCATACCGGTGACGGGCGGGAGCTGGACCAGCCAGGACTCGGGCCTGACCATGCTGCAGGTCCTGGTCACGCTGTCCCCGAGCACCGACAGCATCTACCAGGAAACGTTGAGCAGCGCCCGGACGGCGGCGGCCACCAGCGCCGGCACCATGAAGATCACCGACGACCGGTCGGTCCCCGGCATCGGGGAGAAGGCGACCCTGCTCTACACCGTTGCGTGGGGTTACGGCCGCATCGAACTCGTGGTGCTCCAGCGCAACGCGCTCATCACCGTCAACTACCAGGCGGCCACCCGCTCCGGCTACACCTTGAAGGACGTCCCGCCCTCGGAGGCCGAGGCCGCCGCCACCGCCGCCGCGCGGGACGCCCTGGGCACCCTCACCGCGTGAGAACCACGGCGCCCCCGACTACACGGTGCGATCCGCAGCCGCAGTTCGTACTCCTCGGCTCCGGCGGCACCCGCCTGCTCGCCTGCTCGCCGTCGTCGAGGACAGCGTCGCAGGTCAGGAGCCTGCGGCAGGCGGCCGGGTGGTCAGATCTGGCGGTCCGGGTCGGAGAAGGTCAGGCCGCCGACCGCGAGCGGACGCCGGGCCGGGGCGGGCACTGCGGCGGTCTCGCCGGGCGGCTGCCGGAAGTCGGCGCCCTGCTCGAGCGGCGGCCGGCGCGCGCCGGACTGGGTGGGCAGGGGCGTGTCGGCGGCGGTCGCGGAGAAGGTGGGCATTACGAGAGGGCTGTGGTCTGTCATGATCGACAGTGTCGCAGCACGGACCGGGTCGCGTCGCCACCCTCCCGGAACCGGTGGGGCCGGAGCGGGGGTCGCACAGCCCTCGCGGGTGTCCCTGGGCGGTACGGGCGATGCGGCGGTGTGGGCGGTGCGGGCGGAAATTGCGTTGCCCGGACCCCTGGCCCCCGTGGCACCCTGACCCGGTGTCCAACGCGCTCTACCCCGCAGGCCTGACCTGGGACGAGGTCGACCCCGCCGCCCACCCCTTCGACCCCGCTTCGGCCGCGCAGGTGGTCCGCTCCCTCGGCCCGGCGCGGCGGGTGCCCTCCCGACCGGACCCCGCCGTCGATCCGATCGGAGTCAACTGGGCGCGGGAGGCGGCCAGGCCCTGGACCGATGCCATGACCCACGTGCTGATCGAGCACTACGGCCGGTGGGCGGCGGGGTGGCGCTGGTCGGTCGGCGAGGCGGACGTCGACGGCGGGCCGGTCGGGAACTGGTGCTGCGGGTCGCACTCGATCACCACCGCGGAGCAGACCCTCGACCGGGTCGTGGCCTCGCTGTGCGAGTGGCGCGACTGGCTGGAGCACCTCGCGCGGTGGTTCGAGGCCTACCCCCTGGACCCGGAGACCCTGGTGGCGGACCGGATCCTGTGGGAGCGCGCCGCCCGCAACCTGATCCTGCAGGTCGCCGACCGGACCGGCGCCGAGAGCGGCTGGTACGGGCACTGCCGGCAGGTCCTGGGCTGGTTCCTCACCTACTGGGGCGTCGCCCCCGAGGCGGCCGAACGGCTGGTGCGACAGGCGGTCGGCGGCCGGTTCAAGAGCTGGACCGCGCCGGACACCGTCCTGGCGGAGGAGGTCGCCGAACGGCTCGTCGGCCCGCTGCGCCCGCAGGACACCCGCTGGTCGCCGGCCCCGGGCGGGCTCCCGGACCACCTGGAGCGCTGGCTCGCGGTACGCGAGAGCGTGCCGTGGCCGGACGGCGAGGCCGGCACGGACGGCGCGGACGGCGCGGACCATGAGCCGACGGCTTCCGCCCGCGACAGCGCGGCGGAGGACTTCCGCTCCTTCGACGCCGCCGTGGACCCCGCCCGCGCCGCCGGCCTGCTCACCGCACTGGAGCTGGTGCGGGCCGACGCGGCGCGAGGTGCCACGCTCGACTTCGAGCTGCTGCGCAGCTGGCAGCAGCACGTCCTGGGCACACCCGAGCCGCCGCCGCTGCGCACCCGCCCCGCCTTCGCCAAGGGCGGCGAGGAGCGCTACGGGATCGGCCCCGACACCGGCACCCGCCTCGACGCCTGTCTCGCGCAGGCCACCGACAGCCGGCCCTCGCTGGCCGCCAGGGCGGCCCGGGCCCACCTGGACGTCTGTTTCTTCCACCCGTTCGACGACGGCAACGCCCGCGCCGCCCTGCTCACCCTGCTGTTCGTACTGGCCCGCGAAGGCTTCACCCTCGACTCGGTGATACTCGTCCGCCGGTTCGGCCACCGGGCCGACGACCCGCAGGACGCGCTGAGCCTGTGCCGTTCCGTCGAGCTCGATCTCAGGCGCTGCGCCGCCGCCCGGTAGGAGACGGGAGCGACCCACGCCCCGACACCCCGGACCGGCCGCCATCACCCGGGACGGGTCCCGGACGGGCGGGCTCACCGGATCGGCCGGCCGGGGTTGTCCAGCCAGGCGTGCCAGCCGTCGGGGGTGACGGTCAGCCCGAGGCGCGCGATGCCGGGCTCGCCCTCCTCGTGCCACCAGGCGAGGGCCCGCTCGAAGTCCTCCCACAGGCGGCGGCCGCCGTACTGGCGGACCGGGTGCACGTCCTCGCCGTCGCGGAAGGTCGCCGCCGCCCAGGCCGGGGTGGTGAGGGAGTAGAGCCACAGGGTGCGGGCGCCGTCGTCGTGCGGCTGGATCGCGTGGACGACGTCGCGCAGGCGCAGGCCGGCGGCGAGCGGAAACGGGTCGAACGTGCCGTGCGGCGGCAGGACGGCGGTGGTGGTGGACTCGGCGACGCTCCCGCCACCGGGCGGGTGCTGCGGCCGGCGCAGGCGCTGGGAGCGCATCTTCATGAACTCCACCGGCTGGAGGAACGGGCCGCTCGCGGCGCCGTCGCCGGTCACGGTGAGGCGGACCAGGGCGTCGGCGTTGGAGTAGTGGGTGCCGAACGGCGCCAGGATCAGCCCGCCGGGCCGAGTCTGCTCGATCCAGGCCCGCGGGACCTCGCGCAGCCCGTAGGTCGCGATGATCCGGTCGTACGGGGCGCCGGGCGGGTGGCCGGATTCGCCGTCCGCACGGACGACGGTCGGCCGGTAGCCGGCGCCCGTGAGCGCGGTACGGGCCCGGGCGGAGATCCCGGGGTCGATCTCGACCGTGGTCACATTCGCGTCGCCGAGCCGGTACGCGAGCAGGGCGGCGTTCCAGCCGGTGCCGGTGCCCTGCTCCAGCACCCGCATCCCCGGCTCCACCTGGAGGTCGTCCAGCATGGAGGCGACCAGGGAGGGCATCGAGGCGGAGCTGGTGGGTACGGTGCCGGGCTCGGCGCCCCGGTGTTCTCCGTCGTCCCACTGCGTGACGATGGGGATGTCCGCGGCGGCCGCCGCCAACCATCCCGCCTCGTCGGTGGTCCGGTCGACGGGCCGGCTCTTCCCGGTGGCCATGTCGTGGGCCCAGGCCACGTCCGGTAGGAACAGTGAGCGCGGGACGGCGTCGAAGGCCGACGTCCACGCGTCGGCGACGGGGAAGGACCGCCCCGGCGGGCGGTCCTCCTGCTCAGGTGCGAGCGTCACTTGCGGTGGCCCCCGTCCCCGGGCGGGGGGCCGCCGTCCGGGGACGGCGGGTCGGACGGCGGCGTCCACGGGGTGCCCGGGTGCCCGTCCCCCTCGCCGCCGCCGCCACCCGAACCCGCGCCGCCGTGGCCTCCGTCGTGATCCATGCCGACCTCCCTTGTCGCCGCTGTGATGGTGCCTCCCGGTGCCGGGAGGAGTAGCGGGCCTGCCCGGCCCGCGCGAGCCACGCCGGGCCGCGAACGCGCACATCCGCGCAGTGCGGTGCGCACCGGACGGCAGACCATGGCGGTACTCCGCTCCCTCGCGGGCGGTGACGGCTGCGCCCACCCGACGGGGGGTCAGGCGGGCGCAGCGGCCCCGGCGCGCCCGCCGGGAACCGGGTGTCCGGTCCGTCACGGCGGGCGACGGTTCGACGGTAGGGAGTCACCGCGGGCGTGTTCAATGCGATTGCGGGTGATTGCGGGGATTCACCCGAGGGTGTCGATCGCGATGGCGATGAGTGCCCGGGCCGCCGCGCCGTGGACGGCCAGCTTCGCCAGCTCGGCGAAGGCGCGGTGGTAGTCGGCGAGTTCGCGGGGCTGGGTCACGGTGACCTCGGCGGTCAGGGTCTCTACGCAGGCCTGGTCGTTGTCGAAGAGGTAGAAGGCCTCCAGCGGCCAGATCCTGCGCTGCGCGGTGAAGGGGATGATGCCGAGGGAGACCGACGGCAGGGGCATCACGGCCAGGAGGTGGCCGAGTTGGCTGGCCATCGTCTCCGCGTCGCCGATGCGGTAGCGGAGCACCGTCTCCTCGATGAGGATGACGAACCGGTGGCGGCCGTCGTGGAGCAGCCGGCCGCGTTCGGTGCGGGCGGCGACCGCCTCGGCGACGTCGTCGGGGGTGCCCTGGAACTCGGTGATCGAGCGCATCAGGGCGGTGGCGTAGGCGGCGGTCTGGAGGAAGCCGGGGACGACGTTGGAGACGTAGGCCCGGCACACCGCGGTCCGGTGGTGCAAGGTCAGCGACTCCTGCTGCACCTGCCGCATGCCTGTGCGGTGCACACGGCGCCACTCCAGGTACATCAGCTCCACCGCGCGCAGCGAGGAAATCAGGTCGCCGGTCTGGTCGGCGGAGTCGCACGCGGTGCACCAGGCGCGCAGGTCGGCCTCGGACGGCGCCGACTTTCCGCTGAGGATCCGGGAGGTCTTGGAGGGGTGCCAGCCGCACCGGGCGGACAACTCCTTGCCGTCGATCCCGGCGTCCAGCATCAGCTCGCGCAGCCGGACGGCGAGCGCGGCGCGGGCGGCCTGGGCACTGGATGAGGGCGAGGCGGGCATGGGCTGTCTGCTCGGCGCGGGCGGGCTCAGACGGTGTACCGCTCGTGCGGGACGGCCCGTTCCCACACCGCTTCGAACGCGGTGGCGCAGAGCTTCGCGACGGCGGGGTCCTCGGTGTCGGAGGTGCGCGGGTCGGCCCAGTCGCCGTCACCGGTGAAGTGGTTGAACCGCACGACGCGGTCGTCGAACAGCCAGAAGTCGGCGCCGGGCAACGCCAAGTCGCACGCGTCGCGGCGCGGCAGCCAGCGGACGTCCTCGCCGGCCGCGGTGTTGACCGGCGTCATGGCGTGCAGGTACCGCGTGTAGAGGGTGACCGGCTCGGACACGATCCGGGCCCGGCGGACAGCCACACCCCGTTCGGTCGCCTCGCGCAGCATGGCCGTCCAGTCCCGCCAGTACTCCGACTCCGGGTCGAGGTCGGACTCGCCGGTCAGTCGGAACCGTTCGACGGCCTCTGCCTCGTCCGGGACACCGTAGCTGTCGCGCATCTCCAGGTGGACCGCCGAGTACCGGGCGGCGGCCAGCAGGTCAGAGAAGCTCATCACGCTCTGCGTCATCGCAGGCCTTTCGCAGAATCGGGATCATCCGGTACGGGATGCGGATCACGGCCTCGTGACCGGGAATACCGGGATCGTGCCCCTCCACCCAGATCGTCCCGCCGACCTCGGCGTTCAGTGCGTCGTCCGCCTTCAACCCCTGAATCACCAACTCCTGCTTGTCGTTGTCCAGCAGCACCATGGGCGACCCTTCCTTCCCCGTCTCAGGGTCGATCCCCACGAAATCTAGCCCCACGACACCCTCCAGCACCACGCCGGTTGCGGTCACTTGCGCGTCACCGTTCCGCAGTGCTGACGATCCGTCAAGGGCGTGCGGGCGCAGCCGGGCGGCTCGCGTCCGCGCTGGCCGTACGGCGTGCCCCGGCTCGTACAGCGAGGGGCGCGACCGCCGGGCGCAGCCGGGGAGCTGTGAGGTGAAGTGTCAGGGGAATGTCCGGCGAACGTCGTTCCCTGCGATGGCTGTGGAGAGGCAATCTGCCCGGGAGAGCTCCCGCTCCAACTGCGCTGTCGTCTGCACGGCAGAGGGCCGGACAACAGGAGGTACTACATGAGGTTCAGGGTCGGCCGCCGTACGGCGGCGGTCACGACGGCTGCGGCTTTGAGTGTCGGCGCGCTTGTCTCTGCCGTAGGGAATGCTCACGCCGACGACTACGTCCCGATCAATGTCGGCCACTGGGTCGGCCTCTACGACGCTCCCAACACCAGCTCGAAGGACGGGTGGGCCGACGTACCTCCCGGTGGCGCGATCATCGCCCAGTGCTGGACCGTCGGCGAGAGCATCGGCAACTACGGCGACACCTGGTACCGCACGAACCGGATCTTCTGGAACGACGGCCACGGATGGACCAACGTCCTACCCACCGTCTACGTCTTCGCCGGGTATGCGGACGGCAACGCCCGCTCCGTCGACCGGGACCCCAACATCCCCCGCTGCCCTTCGTAGCACCCAACGCACCCGGCCGGCGTCCCTCCGGAAGCCGTAGGACACCGGCTACCCGCCGCGAGGTTACGGGTCTTCCTGGGAGGCCCGGTGCTGTTCCGAGGTTGACGGGAGCGACCCGCTGCCCGGCCTCGCCGGCACCTGGAAGTCCGGCCGCGCCCGCCGCCGCCCGGGGGCGGCGGGCGCGGCGTCAGGAGGTCATGGACAATGCCGCAAGGTCAGGTGGTACACGGTTTTGACCGTGCCGTCCGTCGAGTCCATCTCCAGGAAGCTGGTGTCGCCCGGGCTCGAGGTGCCGCGGTCGACCTGCAGTTCGGTGGTGATGTCGAGGTTGCGCTCCTCCCCGCAGGGGGCGAAGGCCAGGGCCGCGGCCGGCGCGGTGTCGGCCGTCTGCCAGTCGCCGTTGAACCCGCCCTTGAAGTGGTGGGTCGCGGTGGTGGTGCGGGGGTCGCCCTGGAAGTGGTAGCGGGCCCGCTGGGTGCCGGAGGCGCCCGGCGCCAGCGATGCGAAGCCGCGGTAGTCGGCGGACACGATCGCGTAGGTGTAGCCGCTGGGGACGTGCACGAGAAGGGTGAGCTGACAGTTCTTCCGGAAGTCCGTCGGCGACGCCCCGGGCCCCACCTGGGCGAGGTAGTTGCTGTAGGTGACGGTGAAGGCGGTGTTGTCGGGGGACACGGCGACGGCGGCCGTCCCCTCCGGGCAGCCGGTGCCGTTGACGGCCACGCTGTCGATGACGACCTGCTCCTGCGGCGGGGGTGGGGGCGGGGCCGGGCTGCCGCCGAAGGCCGACGAGCCGAACAGTGAGGTGGCGACACCAGTCGCGGCCAGCACGCGGAGCACCATGGTTTCCCTTCGACCGTCCACGGGTCCGGGGGCGGGCGTCGGTCTCCGCGCCCGCCCCCGGATCTACACGTCGGCATCGCACCACACACCGCGCACCCGAGTACAGAAGGTGACAATTCGGTCACTCAAACGGCCCGCACGGTCGGGGCGTCGTTCACCCACGTACGGGAACAGGGCGCCGCGCGGGTGGGCGGAACGTCCCCGCCCGCACCGTCGGGTGGTGTCAGTGGACGAAGATCCGGTGCGGGGTGTCCTTGGTGGCGGGCTGGTTGCGGTCCAGGTGGACGCCCGGGTACGTCTTTCCCGCGTTGCGTACGGCGAAGCTGATGAGCACGGCCATCAGGCCGGTCACACCCGACAGGCCGGGGACGGCTCCGCCGCCGCCGATGAGGCAGGCGACGGCGATGAGGGCGATGCCCGCCGCGAGCAGGAGCCAGCCGGAGGTGGTGCGGGTGCGCTGCTTCTGTGCGGCGGTCGGCTCGGATTCCAGCACGACCTTGATGGGGAGGCGGCAGTCGCCGCAGTACGCGTCGAGGACGACGGACCCCGACTCCGGGCGCCGGCTCGCGCCGAGCGGGAACAGGTGCCACTGCGAGTGGTAGGTCGTGCTGCGCAGCCCCTCGGTGCGGGTCATGCTCGTCCGGTGGCCCAGACGGAACCGTGAGACTTCGGTGGGCACGCTCATGGATCTCGCTCCGTCTCCCCGTGCGCGGCCCCCCAAGTGTCCGCGCGGGCCGCGATGTTAACAAACGCACGTGTACGCGAGGGGCCGCCGGGCGACGCCCGGGCGGCGCGGCCGGTCCGGAAGTTCCCGGCCGTCGGGCGATGAGTTTCGCCGCCCGGGCCGGTCTACCCCTTGAACACACCGACACGAGCAGGAGAGAGCACATGTCCTTCCAGGCGTACCTCGACACCATCGAGACCAGGACCGGCCTGACGCCGCGCCAGTTCGTCGCGCTCGCCGAGCAGCGCGGCTTCGACGCCCCGGCCACGAAGGCCGGGGTGATCCTCGCCTGGCTCAAGGAGGACTACGGACTGGGCCGCGGCCACGGCATGGCCCTCGTCCACGTCCTCAAGCACGGCGCGAAGATCGACGCCCGGCACGTGGGCACCACGGGGTCGCACCGCGACGCCTCCGACACCCTGTGGCTGGACGGCCGGGCGACCAGGCCCGCGTGAACGGTCGGGGCCGGACCGGGGCCGGGCCGGGGTCGGGCCGGGGTCGGGCCGTTTCGGGGTGTGCTACGGTCGTCGGCGCTGGCTGGAATGCGCGAAAAAATCCGCTCCTGAATGGTGTTTCTGAGCGGCGCCCCACACGGTGTTCGTTCCTCTGCGAGGAACCCGGTGCTTCCTTCGTCGTCCTGAACGAAGGCAGAGGACTGTGCTTTTTCCGTACCGTGTGATCATCATCGGGGCCGGACTGGGCGGGCTCGCGCTCGCCCACGGCCTGCGCGAGCGAGGCGTCGACGTCACCGTCCACGAGCGCGACGCCCGTCCCGGGGCCCGGCCGCAGGGCTACCGCATCCAACTCGACGAACCCGGCCTCACCGCCCTACAGCAGTGCCTGCCCGCCGAGTTGTTCGGGCTCTGCCTGGCCACGGCCGGGGCACCGCCGGCCCGGGTCTCGGTCCGCAACCGTCACCTGGAGGTCCTGGCGGACCGAGCCACGGGCCGAACCGCGGACCCGACGGCGGGCTTCGAGGCGGCGGGCGTCGGCCCGCACGCCTTCGACCGGCCGACGCTGCGTCGGATCATGCTCCTCGGACTGGGCGACCGGGTGCACCACGGCGCACAACTGGCCTCCTACCGGCACGAGGACGACGGGCGGGTCACCGCCTGCTTCGCCGACGGCCGAACCGCGACCGGCGACCTGATCGTCGGCGCCGACGGCGTCAACTCGACGGTGCGCCGGCTCCTGCTGCCCGCGGCCCGGGTCGAGGACGCCGGCCTGCGGCTGGTCTACGGCCGGATCCCGCTGGACGGGCGGGCCCGCGCAGCCCTGCCGGACTGGGCCTTCGAGAGCATCTTCACCGTGGTCACCGACGGCCCGGGCAAGGCCCATCTGGGCCTGGGCCCGGTGGAGTTCGCCACCCGGCCCGACCTGGCCGGCCGGGCCCGGACCCCCGCCCTCGACCTGCCCCCGGCCCACGACTACCTCGCGTGCATGGTCGGCGCACCCGCCGACCACCCCGCGATGCCCGCCCCCGCGGACCTGCGCACGCTGCCGCCCGCCGCCCTGCGCGAACTCGCGCTGCGGCTGCTGGGCGACGGCTGGCACGAGGACGTCCACCGCCTGCTCGCCCGGTGGGACACCGCCTCGCTCTTCCCGCTGCGCATCTCCACCTCCGCCCCCGTGCCACCCTGGGAGCCGGGCCCGGTGACGCTGATCGGCGACGCGATCCACGCGATGAGCCCGGTCCTGGCGATGGGCGCCAACACCGCCGTCCGCGACGCCGCCGAACTCAGCCGCGCCCTGGCCGACGCGACCGGCCCGGGCCCGGGCCTGGCCCGGGCAGTGGGCGCGTACGAGAGCCGGATGCGGGACTACGCCTTCCCGATCGTCGCCGACTCCCGCCGGACCGGACAGCAACGCGTCGGCCAGCGCTGACCGGACACCTGCGGGAGGGGGTCTGCGGAAGGGAGTCCTGCGGGCGGGCGAGGGCGGGCTAACGCCCTTGAGCGGAGCCGGTGTTGGTGCTTCACTGTGCGGATGATCAGCGAGGCCGAGATGACTGACCTGTTCGGCGCCGTGCTCAGCAGGCACCGGGTGGACACCGGGGCGCGGTGGCGCAACGCCGTGTGGGCGCTGGTGGTGGCCGTGCCCAGCGGCTGGCTCGGGCTGTGGGCGCTGGTCGCCGCGGACGACGGCCGTCCGGGCGGGGGCCGGGCGATCGGCCTGGTGATCGGCCTGTCCCTGGGCGCGCTGTACATCGCCGTGACACAGGCGTGGCGCGCGGTGCGGGGCGGGTCGGGAGAGTACTTCGAGGTCCGCGAGCGCGGGATCGTCCACGGCTCGCGGCGCGGTGCGGTGGGCTGGGAGTGGAGCCGGATCGTGTCGGTCACGATCCCCGGCACCCCGAGGATCCACGGCCTCGCCCGCCGGCTGGGCAACGACTACCGCTGCCGCCTCGCCCTCGACGGCGGCGCCCGCCTGTACATCGACGGGCACGCCGCCGGGGCCTTCGGCCTGGGCCGCGCGGTGCTGGAGCACAGCCCCCGGGCGCGGCGGCTGCAAGGGGACGAGTGGCAGGACCGGGCGGGCGGCTGGTTCCTGGCCGGGGCGGCGGTGTTCCTGCTGGCGGGGGTCTCGATGGTCGCCTATCTCGCGAGCCACGCGGACACCACCCGCACGGTCACCGACCCGAACGGGATGCTCCGCGAGGAGACCGTGCAGGGCGTCGGCGACGGTGTGATCATGGCGGTCGGGCTGAGCCTGCCGGTGTGCGCGATCGGCGCGATCACGTGCATCGTGCTGTACGTCCGCTACCGGCGCTACCGCCCGCGCTGACCGGGCGGTTCCACCCCGGCACTACCCTGGCCTTCCCCGGCCCCGGAGGACGCCGTGCCCCCCACGCGAAGCGCCGGCGGTGACGCCCCCGTGCCGCCGCCGCGGCCCAGCGGCCGGCGCCTGCTGCTCGGCGTCGCCTGGGACGTCGTGGTCCCGATCGCGGTGTACTACGGGCTGCGCGCCGCCGGGGTCGGCGTCTTCGGCGCGCTGCTGGCCGGCGCCGTCCTGCCCGCGCTCACCACAGCGGTGCGGTGGCTGCGCACCCGGAGCCTGGAGGGCATGGCGGGATTCATCGCCGGGACCATGCTGCTCGGCGTCGCGGCCGCGCTGGTCAGCGGCAGCCCCCGGTTCCTGCTGGCCAAGGACGGGTGGCTGACCGGCGTGGCCGGGCTCTGGTTCCTGGTCTCGGTCAGGGCCAGGCGTCCGCTGCTCTTCCACGCCGGACGGCCGCTGCTGGAGGGCCGGTTCCGCTCCGACGGCACCTCCTGGGACGTGCTGTGGGAACGCGAACCGGCCTTCCGGCGGATCTGGCGGGTCTCGACCGCGATCTGGGGCGTGGCGATGCTGCTCGACGCCGCCGCGCGGGTCGTGATGGCGTACACCCTGCCGGTGGACGCGGTGCCCGGCCTCGGCGCGCTGCTGTGGCCGGTCACGCTGGTGCTCCTCCAGGTGGTCAACGGCCTCTACTACGAGCTGGCCGGGCTCTGGCGGCTGACCTCCGGCACGACCGCGCGACCGCCGCGCGGCTGAGCACCCCCGGCCGGGAGGTCACCTGCGGTGCGGTGCCGGGCGCGGCCGTCACCGCTGGAAGGGGCTGGGGCCCCAGGCCTTCCCGCCGACCGGGTAGCTGTACAGCGGCCGGCCCTTGACCGCGCTGGTGCGGAACGGCGCGCCGCCGCCGGGGCCGACGGTCAGCGTGCCCTTCCGGGTGCCGCTGGACCACTCCAGTTCCAGGTACCAGCTGACGTCGTGGGAGGTGGTCTGGGCGGTGACCTCGATGACCTGCGGGTCCCGCTCGCTCACCTCGACCGGCAGGCCGGCGCTGCCCTCGGCCATCACCGGGCGGGAGCGGAGGCGGGGTCGTTCTTCGACGACTCGCTGATCGGCGACGTCGTCACGGTCGTGCACTCCAAGGAGAAGACCGTCGCCCCCGACAAGGGACTCGGCGGCTGGAACCTCCTCTGGGCCAACTGGTAGCACCCGCCCGGGCGTTGGCCGGATCCACGGCGCCTCGCCGCCGGCACCCGCCGCACGGGGTTCCACCGGGGTTCCACCGGGGGCTTGATCACGACGGGTGGTCGGGGCCAAGATCTCCCCCGGTTGGATCACAACGGGGGGAGCCGTGATGTCCGAGGACCGGTCGGTCAGTCGTGGGCTGAGACAGCGCCACATCGCCATGATCGCGCTGGGCGGTGCGATCGGAGCCGGGCTGTTCGTCGGCTCCGGCGTCGGAATCGCCGCGGCGGGGCCGGGGATCGTGGTGTCGTACGTGGTGGCCGGGGTGCTCACGGTGCTGGTCATGCGGATGCTCGGCGAGATGTCCGCCGCCCGCCCCGGCTCCGGGGCGTTCGCCGCGCACGCCACCCGCGCCTGGGGGCCGTGGGCCGGGCTGCTGGCCGGCTGGATGTACTGGGCGCTGCTGGTGGTGAGCGTGGCCGCGGAGGCGATCGGGGCGTCCCGGATCGTGGCGGGTTGGCTGCCGCAGGTGCCGGCCTGGGTGTGGGTGGCGGTGTTCATGGCGCTGTTCACCGGGACGAACCTGGCGGGTGTGCGGCACTTCGGCGAGCTGGAGTTCTGGTTCGCCGGGGTGAAGGCGGCCGCGATCTGCGCGTTCGTGCTGCTCGGCGCCGCCGCCGTGCTCACCGGCCGGACGCCGGCCGCGGAGAACCTGACCGCGCACGGCGGGCTGCTGCCGCACGGCTGGCACGGGGTCGCGGTGGGCACGATCGCCGCGGTGTTCGCGTACGGCGGGCTGGAGACGGTGACCATCGCCGCCGCCGAGTGCGCGGACCCGGTGGCCGCGGTGCGCCGGGCGGTGCGCACGGTGCTGTGGCGGGTGGCGCTGTTCTACATCGGCTCGATGGCGGTGATCGTCGCCGTGGTGCCGTGGGACGACCCGGCGGTCGCCGGCGGCCCGTACGCGGCGGCGATCGGCCGGATCGGGGTGCCGGGCGCGGCGCAGCTGATGGACGCCGTCGTGCTGGTGGCGCTGCTGTCGGCGATGAACGCCAACATCTACGGCTCCTCGCGGATGCTGCACGCCCTCGCGGCCCGCGGTGACGCGCCGCGCCTGCTGACCGGGCGTGGTGGGGTGGAGGACTCGGGTGGTGCGGGCGGCGGCGCGCTGGTCGGGGCCGGGCGGGCCGTGCTCGCCTCGGCCGCGTTCGGTTTCGGGTCGGTGGTGCTCAGTCTGCTGTGGCCGCGGACCGTCTTCCCGTTCCTGCTGAACTCGATCGGGACGGCGATCCTGGTGGTCTGGATCCTGATCGCCGCCTCCTACCTGCGGCTGCACGGCCGACGGCGGCGGCGCACGGACGGGCCGGAGCGCGGGCAGGAGCAGGACCGAGGGCAGGAGCGCGGGCGGGAGCAGGCGGCCTCGATGTGGGGCTTCCCGTACCTGGGCTACGGGGCGCTGGCGGCGATGGCCGGGGTGCTGGTGTTCATGCTGGTGGACCCGGGCAGCCGCAGCCAGGTGCTCTGCACCGGCGCGTGGACGGCGGTGCTGCTGGTGGTGGCCGGGCTGCGGCGGCACCGGCGCGGGCCGGTCGCCGGTCCGGCCGTGGCGGCGGCCCCGGGCGCCGGGCCCGCCGTCGCCGCGGTCACTGCTCCCGTGCGTACCGGGCCAGGAACAGGTCGACCCCGGAGCTGATCGTGCGGTGCATCGCGGCCTCGTCCAGTTCGGCCTCCGGGCGGAACGTGCGCACCAGCTGCGGCACGCCCACCGTGCAGGCGACGAGCTGCTGCACGGCCAGCGCCGGGTCCTCCACGGCGAGCACCCCGCGGCGGTCCAGTTCGGCGAAGGCCTCGATCAGCGGGCCGTTGTTCATGTCGTAGCTGACCCGGTACCAGAGCTGGCCCAGCTGCGGGAAGCGGTCGATCTCGCCGATCACCAGCCGGCGCAGCGACATGATGTCGGGGCGCAGCAGGATGCGGGTCCAGTCGAGGGTGAGCGTGATCAGCGCGGAGCGCAGGTCGTCGGCCTCGGCGATGGTGGAGTTCCACGGCTTGAGGTCCTCGTAGGTGGTGGGCAGTATGCCGCCGATCACCGCGAGGAAGAGCCGCTCCTTGTTCCCGAAGTGCTTGTAGATGGTCGCCTTGGAGACACCGGAGCGCGCGGTGATGGCGTCCATCGAGGCGGCGGAGTAGCCCTCCTTCAGGAACTCGACCAGGGCCGCGTCGATGATGGCCTGTCGGCGGCGCTGGGCGGCGTCGACCGGGCTCGGGATGATCGGGATGCCGAACTCGTCGGTCGGCTGGGGGTCGTCGGCGGCCATCGGGTTCTCCTCGGGGTGCTCGGGGGGAGACGGTACGGGCCAGTATATGAAACTGAACGGTTCGGTCGGTCCGCTCGGGCGGGGCGCTCGGCCCTGCGCGCTCGGTCGGTGTGCTCGGCCGGCGCGTCGGCGGGGCGGGTTACGGGCCCGGCACGGCGATCCGCTCGGCGAGCACCGCCAGTTGCGGGCCGAGCGCCGCGCCGAGCAGGAACACCAGGTTGAACAGTCCGATCGCCTCCGGTCGCCGCTGCGGTGCCACGGCCTCGGCGGCGGCGCCGGTCAGGATGCCCTGGCCGCCCGCGTTGACGCAGGCGCTGGCCCCGGCGCCCAGCAGCACCAGCGGTGCCCAGGGGCCGAAGGCGGCGAGCGCGAGTGCGGTGAAGGAGCCGCCGAGCAGCAGGCCGGTGGTGCGGCGCAGGCCGAGTCGGGGTGCGGCGCGCACCAGCGACCAGGAGAGCAGCGCGCCGGTGAGGGTGGCGAGCGAGCCGACGGCGCCGGTCTGGACGGTGCTCCAGCCGGTGAGCGCGGCGGCCCGCCGGGGTGCGCCGTAGACCAGGCCGAAGTTGACGGTCGCCAGGACCAGCATCACCGCGGCGACGGCCCGGAAGCGCGGCACCGCCAGGGCGTCCAGGCCGAGGAACGAGCGGCGCGGCGCCTGCGCGCCCGGGCCTTGCGCGGGCTTCCGTACCGGATCCTGTGCCGGCTCCCGCGCCGGCTCGGGCTTCGGTCCGGGCTTCGGTCCGGCGCATCCGCGCAGTACGGCCGGCAGTACGGCCAGGGTCAGCACCGGCAGCACCAGGCAGGTCCGCCAGCCCAGCCCGGTCGCCACCGCCGCGCCGATGAACAGGCCGGCGGTGCCGCCCGCCGCGCTGCCGATCGCGACGACCCCTGAGGCGCGTCCGTCCGGCTGGCGCGCGGCCAGTTGGAAGGCGGCCACGTTGAACCCGGCCGCGCCGACCGCTTGCAGGGCGCGCCCGGCGACCAGCGGGCCCAGGTCCGCCCCGGCGGCGAGGGTGACCAGTACGCCGAGCAGCAGTGCCCCCGCGGAGGCGAGCAGCAGTGTCCGGGGGTCGCGCCGCCCGGCGGTGGCGGTGAGCAGCGGGGTGCCGAGCATCATGCCGAGCCCGTAGCCGCTCATCAGCCAGGCGGCGGGGCCGGGGCCGGTGTGCAGTTCCCGCGCGACGGCGGGCAGGACCAGGCTCGGGCTGGAGAGTCCTGCGGCTCCCGGGGCGGCGAGCGCGGCGAGCAGCAGGCCGGTCCGGAGCGACCCCCGTGCGCCCCGGCCGGTGCTGTCCGTCGGCGGCTGCGCGGGGCGGGCGTCCGCCCCTGCCGCCGTGTTCAGTGCTCCCGGCTTCATTCCGGGATCCGCCCGAACTTCCCGTTGGAGAAGTCGAGTTGGGCCTGCCGGAGCTCGGCCGCGGTGTTCATCACGAACGGGCCGCCGCGGGCGACCGGCTCGCCGATCGGCTCGCCGGCCAGGACCAGCACCTCGGCCGGTCCGTGCGGTGCGGCGACGGTGATCCGCTCGCCGTCGTGCGCCAGGACCGCGAGCTGGCCGTCCGTCAGCGGCGTGTCGGGCAGTTCGACGGCGCCGGAGAGCACGTAGACGGCGGCGTTGTGGCCGGTCGGCACGGTGAAGTCGGCCCGCCCGCCGGCGGGCAGCACGGCGTGCGCGAGCAGGACCGGCAGGTGGGTCTCGAAGGGTCCGGCCACGCCGTGGCTGCGGCCCGCGATCACCTTGACCCGGCTGCCGTCCTCGGTGTGCACCACCGGGATGGTGTCGGGCCCCTGGTTCTGGCTGCGGGCCGGGAGGTCCTTGAGCCGGGCGGGCAGGTTCACCCAGATCTGGAGCATGTGCTGGCGGCCGCCGTGGGTGAGCAGTTCGGCGGTGGGCTCGTTGGAGTGGACGATGCCGGCGCCGGCGGTGAGCCACTCGACCTCGCCGGCGACGCTGGTGCCGCGCCGGCCGGTCGAGTCGGCCCAGTCCATCGAGCCCTCGATGAGGTAGGAGACCGCTTCGAAGCCGCGGTGCGGGTGGGCGGGGGCGCCCTTGGCCTCGCCGGGGGCGAGCAGCAGCGGACCGGTCTGGTCGACCATCAGGAACGGGTCGAGCATCGGGAGCTCGGCCACCGGGAACGGGCGGCGGACGGGGAACCCGGCGCCCTCGAAGGTGTGCACGGGGTCGATGACGGTGGTGGTCGAGCGGACGGGGGCGGCCTGGGCCGCGGCGGACTGAGTCGTCGTCATGCCGAGGACTGAACTACACAAGCCAGTTCAGAGTCAAGACTGAACTGTCTGGTTGACGCATTGAACTGAACGGTTTAGGTTTCTCGGCGTCGGAACAACCACCGCCGCCCCGGCAGCCACACGCACACCGCAAGGAGCACCGTCATGAGCGCGTCCAAGGTCTTCGCCATCTCCGGCTCGCTTCGCGCCGACTCGCACAACACCGCGCTGCTGCGCGCCGCCCGGAAGCTCAACCCGGCCGGCATGGAGATCGAGATCTACGACGGCCTGCGCGAGATCCCGCCGTACGACTACGACCTCGACCACCCCGGCAAGCGCCCGGCCGTCGTCGACGAGCTGCGCCGCAAGGTCACCGAGGCCGACGGACTGCTCATCGCCACCCCGGAGTTCAACTACTCCGTCCCCGGCGTCCTCAAGAACGCCCTGGACTGGCTGAGCACCGACTGGAGCAAGAGCGAGGGCCTGCCGCTGCACCGCAAGCCCACCGCGATCATGGGCGCCGCCCCCACCAACTTCGGCTCCGTCCGCGCCCAGCTGGCGCTGCGCCAGGTCTTCGTCTGGACCGACAGCGACGTCGTGGTCAAGCCCGAGCTGGTCGCCTTCCGCTCGCACGAGCGCTTCGACGAGCAGGGCGAGCTGACCGACGAGGGCACCGCCGGCATCCTCAAGGACCTGCTCGCCGCCCTCCAGGGCAAGATCGACGCCCGCGCCTGACACCCCCTCCCCCGGAACCCACCGCCCCCACGCGACACGGAGCCCCGCCGAGCACCCGCCCGGCGGGGCTTCGCCGTGCCCGGGCTCCCCGGCGTCACCGGGGAGGCCGGGGGCCGGGGACGGCAGGGACGGCAGGTCTCAGGCGGTCGGGCCGAGGAGGGCCGCCAGTGCGGTGCGCAGGTGTTCGTCCTCGCGGATCATCGCGTGGTCGGCGCCGGAGAGGACCAGGCGGCGGTCCCGGGTGGCGAGCGCGGTCAGGCGGTCGTGCTGTTCCGGGGTCAGGGCCGAGGCGCCGAGGGCCCGCAGGGCCTCCACGGCGTGCTTGAGGTCGGCGTGGGTCTCGGCGGAGTGCAGGGCCGCTTCGGCGAGGCGGGTGCGGTCGAGGACGGCCGGGTCGCCGACGGCGAGCAGGGCGAGGACGGCCGAGGGTGCCAGGGTCGGGTCGTCGAGGAAGGATTCGAGGCGGGCGGTCAGTGGGCGTCCGGCCGGGCCGAGGGCGGCGATCTCGCGGGCGGCGCGGGCGGCGGTCCAGCGGAACCACTGCCGGCCCCGGCCGTTGTCGAGCACCGAGGCCAGGACCGGGACGGCTTCGGCCGCCTGCCCGGTGATCCGCCACAGGGCGAGCGCCAGGGCGAGGTCGGTGTCCACCTGCGGGGTGGTGTCGCGCTCGGCGGTGCGGCCGAGCGCCTCCCGCAGGGCCGGGACGAGGGGGGCGGCCGCCGGTCCGAGGGCGGCCGCGGCCTGGGCGCCGTCACCGGCGCCGCGTACTCCGGTGGCGAACGCCGCCTCGGCGGCGGCCAGCAACGGTCCGCTCTCGCCGGTCAGTTCGTGCAGTGCCCGGGCCACCAGGAGCTTCCCGGCCTCGGCGCGCAGACCGGTGGCGGCCTGCGCGCGCTGCTCCGGTCCGCCGTCGGCGGCGACGGCGGTGATCGCGGTGGCGGCGTACGGGAACCGGGGCAGCACGGCGCACAGTTCGGGCAGCGCCGTGACGGCCTGCGGGCCCCATCGCCGCAGCAGGTGGACCAGGCCCGCGATGTCGTTGTTGTCCTTGACCGTCGTGCAGCCGCAGTCCTGGCATTCCGAGGCGGGCCGCTCCAGGGCCTTGGCGGCCAGGCGGGCGCGGACCGCGGCGAACAGCTCCGGGTCGAACGGGAAGGGGGCGTCGGCCGGGGCGTAGGACCCGGCGGCGCTCTGCATGGCGCGCGGGCGCCGGCCGAGGGCCCGGGCCAGCAGCGGGGCGGCGGCCTCCGGCGCCACCAGGACGAGCGCGGCGAGGGCCTGGTCGGCCGCCTCGTCGTCCGGCCCGCTGCCCGGCCCGCTGCCCGGCCCGCTGCCCGCCTGGGCGTCCGGCCGCGCGGCGAGTTCGGCGAGGACGGGCGCGGCCTCGGCGGCGGCCGGGCCGAGCTTGGCCAGCAGCTGGGCGGCCGCCCGGTCGGCGGCGAGCGGGACGATCGCCGGGACCAGCCGCTGCGGGGCGCTGCGGGACAGGGCGCAGGCGCGGTCGGCCGCCCACAGGGCCTCGGCCCGCACCTCGGGGCGCTCGTCGCGCAGGGCGGCGTCGAGCAGGGCGAGGGCGCTCTCGCGGTCGGCGGCGTCGTCCCGCTCCAGCAGGTGCCCGACGATCGTGCGCAGCGGCTCCCGGTGCTCGCCCGCGTGGCCGAACCGGGCGGTCTCGCACGCGGGCAGCAGGCCGAGGACGGCGTCGTGGTGGGCTGCGAGCCACGGTTCGTCGGCGTCCAGCGCGGCGAACACGGCGGCCAGGCGCAGCGGCGCGGGGGTGTCCGGGGTGAGCAGGGCGCGGGCCTGGTCGGCGGCGCCCTCGCGGTCCAACCGGCCGTAGGCGGTGAGGAGTTCGGCCCGGACGGCGGGTTCGGTCTCGGTGGCGAGGCGGGCCCGGACGGCGGGCAGGGCGGTGCCGGTGTCCCGGGTGTGGCCGACGGTCCAGCCGGCCGCCTGCCGTACGTCGGCGTCCTCGTCCGCCAGCAGCGGTATGAGCAGGGGCAGTTGGGCGGTGACGGCGGCCCGTACGGCGCCCGGCTCGACGCCGTGCTCGTCCTCGCTCTCGGCGAGGCAGCCGAGCAGGCGGAGCGCGTCGACGCTCTGGCTGCCGGAGGCGGCGATCCGGGCGAGGTAGGGGGCGGCGTCGACGCTGGCCGCGTACACGGTGCCCTGGTGGACGATCGAGCCGTACAGCTCGTCCAGTGCCTCCTCGGCGTCCTCGCCGCCCTCGGCGAAGGCGCGCAACAACTCGGGCAGGTCCTCGGCGGGGCCGTAGGCGTGGTCGACGGTGGCCCAGGGGTGGTCGTCGAGGCCGGCGAGGGCGGTGGGGAGCTCCATGGCCGCGATCTTCGCAGGGGCCTCCGACATCAACCCGGACGGGGTGGCGCGGCCGGACCGGGGTGGGCGAGACGGGCCTCCGCGGTTCCGGGGCGGGCTCTATGGCGGCGGCGCGCCGGGGCATCCGCCGTCGCGGCCGACGACAGCAGGACATCCACCGCTCACGGCGGCGGCGACAACACGGCCCGCGACCTGTCCCGCCTGCCCGCAGCACCGCCGGTGGCGCTCACCGGTGCGCGTCCTCGGCGAGGAGGCCGGCGCGCTGCGCCCACAGGGCGGCCTGGAGGCGGTTGGCGACCCGCAGCTTCGCCAGGAGCTCGCCGACATGGCCTTTGACGGTCCCCGGACTCAGGTGCATGGCCGCCGCGATCTCGCCGTTGGTCAGTCCCCGGGACAGTCCGATGAGGACGCCGCGCTCGCGTTCGGTGAGCCCGGCGGTGCCGGCGGCCGCGGATCCGAGTCCGCGGTGGTGGCGCAGGTAGCCGTTGACGACGGTCGGGACGACCTTCGGGTCCAGGACGACGAGTCCCTCGGACAGGGAACGGACCATGGGGGCGAGGCCGTCGGGATCGGTGCCCTTGAGGAGGTAGCCGGAGGCACCGTCCCGCAGGGCCTGCGCGATGTGTTCGTCGGAGTCGCAGTTGGTCAGCATGGCCACGACGGGCGGTTCGGGAAGTTCCATCAGTCGCCGCAGAACGGTCAGGCCGTCGACGTCGGGCATCCGGATGTCCAGCAGGACGAGGTCCGGGGCGTACTCGGCAACGGCTTCCAGGGCCTGCCCACCGGGGACCGCGGCCACCACCTCGATGCCGGCGGCGACGTTCAGGATCAGGCGGAGGGCCGAGCGGATCAGCGCCTCGTCGTCCACCACCGCAACCCGGATCACGCTTGGTCCCCGCCCCCGTCGTCCTGCGCCGCGGGATCCGGTCGACTGCGCGGAGCGCGCCCCGTCCCCCAGCGCCGCAAGCCCGGCAGGCGCCGCCCCGAGGATATCCAGTCGTGCCCGATCGATCGGCCGTGGCGCGGGCACGGCCAGGTGCCCAGCGACGTGCTTCCGGACGGACGGGTGGATCGATTCGCCACCTGGCCAGACCATGCCGCGGGTCGTGTCCGGAACTCGACGCCACGCCTCGACGCCCGGCGCACCGTCCCGGGGAAGAAGGCGCAGGACGAACGGCAGACCCGGGCCGCGGGGAGACCGACCCGCCGGTTGGGGGGTGCTGGCCGGAAGCCGCTCCCGTGCCTCCGCGGCGCCCCCGGACTCTCTTGATCGACCGTCAGGAGTGCGGATTAACTACGGGTCGAGCAGCAAGGCCCTGACGATCAGGACCGGATCCGCTCACACATCCGCTCATTCGGGGGGCGGGGCCGGGCGAGCACGGGAGCCGTAAGTGTCCAAGCCGACGGCCCCACGAACAGCACCTGATCCCGCCCCCCTTTGTGCACAACGCAAAGGAAGAGTACTTGAACCGCAACACGATACGCCTCGGTGGTGTCGCGACCCTCGCCGCCGTGGCCCTCGCCTCCGGCGTTACCACCGCCCAGGCCGCGCCCGTCCGGACCCCCTCCCCGCAGCTCTCCGTGGAGTCCGTTCCCCCGACCTGGACGATCGACCGTCAGGCACCGGCCCCGGCCGTGCCCTCGGCCGCTGACGCCGGTGCCGTCACGCCGCCCCAGGGGACGACGGGCAAGGCCGAGTGGGACCCGTACATCCAGACCCGAAACGTCCGCAAGGTGCAGACGGACATCTGCGGCGGTAACCGCCTCGACGCCGTGTCCGGCAACGGCCCCATGACGCTGACGCTGTCCCAGAGCCGGGCCATCGCCAGCCAGTGGTCGGCGACCGGCGGCATCTCCGCGGGAGCCGTGTCCGTGGGCGTCGGATTCAGCGTGACCGACACCGCCACCTACACCGAGACGGGCTCTTTCGCCGTCCCCGCCGGACAGTACGGACACCTGGAGGCCTACCCGATGTTCGACCGCTTCACCTACGACGTCGTCGACACGCGCATCGGCGGCGGCGCCACGGTCGGCACCGGAGAGGCCCTGCACGGGTCGGGGTACTGCTACAAGAGCTGGACCAACTAGGAGAAATCAGCACATGCGTCGATCCGTCAGGCTCACGATCACCCTGGTCGCCCTCGCCGCCGCAGCGGCGTGCACCGGCGACGGGGCGCCCCGAGGGCAGGGAACACTTCCCCCCTGGCCCCTGGACGGACTGGCCGCCGCCCCCGTGGAGGCGGCCGTCCAGACCGGCGTCGACACCCTGCCGGGCAGAAATCCTGCGAAGGTCCTCGGCGTCGCCCGGATCTCGGGCACCGACGTGGTCCTCGCCGTCAGGAACGGCATCTGCCTGGCAGCGTTCCTGCCGCTCGCTCCCGAAGGGCCGACCGGCACGGCGTCGGTCTCGTTCGGAGCGCAGCGCCCAGCGGCCGGAACCGACTTCTCGGACGATCACCAGCAGTTGCCGGGGTCCGTGCTCACCGGCCCGTACACGCTGGCGATGAGCCCGGTGGCGCCCTTCACGGCCGCGACCATCGGCTGCTCCGAGAAGGGGATCGCGCTCAAGATCGAAGGGGTCGACGGATCGGCGCAGGTGCAGAAGGTGGCCGGCGATTCGCTCGGGTACCGGAAATCCGGTCGGGACGTCCTGGTGACCGTCGGAACCTCCGACGCGATCCAGCCCCTCGAACCCGGTACGTCCTCGCCTGCGACCGGCCGGTAGTCGGCGAAGGCCCGTACTGGCCCTGGCAAGGGGCGACGGCAGCGGTCTGCGGGAGCGGGTGGCGGTGGTGGAGCCACTCCTCCCGCGGACTGCCGGGAACAAGACGAGCACGCCCGCGGACACCCTGACCGGTGGTTCGTGCGACGATCAGGGCGATCTCGTACAGGCACCGGACACACTGGAGCGTTAGGAGCCGGTCCCGCCGGACGCGCACCCGGTGGCGGAGAGCACGCGCATGGCGCAGCAGTCCCCGGGGCGAGCCGGACGGCGGGCGTCCGGGTGTCCGGCCGGGACGGCGGCCAGGGCGCGGCGGTGGGGCGGTTCGTACGGGGACGGAAAGCGGTGGCGGTGGATCGGCGGCACTCTTGGAGGAGGTCGACCAGGGAGGTAGCCATGGGCAGCCCGATCGTAGGAAGCGATCCCACGGACGAGACGGACGGGGACGCCAAGGCGTCCCCGCGACGGCTGTACACCGGAGGTGAGCGTCCTTTCGACCCGGAGGACCTCGTCATGGCCTCCGGGCACGACGTCACGCCCGAGCGGGTCGAGTGGGCCAGACAGCAGATCGAGCAGAAGGGCACCGCCGCGCTCGAACGCTACCTGCCCTGACATAGCCGGGCCCAGCAGCCGGCGGTCTGTGCGCTTGAGTACGCGTACTCGGGCTCACGGCCCGCCGGCCGGATGAGCATGGATGGATGAGCGAGGGGCGCCGGGGCGGCGTCGCCGAGGACGGCAGCGCCGCGGCGAACATCGCGGTGACGACGCGGCCCGCCGACCCGGCCGCCATGACGCACGTCGAGGGCTTCGTGGAGGCGGCCCTCTGCCGCTGAGGCCGCGGGGCTACTGGCGGCTCCAGCGGTCTCCGGCGGCCGGTCGGCACCGTGCAGTTCTCGCCATCGCGACCGGTCTTCCACCGTCAGAGTTTAACGGCACTTTTCCTGGTCAAAATTCGAACATGGGGTAATTCCTGCACGGGAAATGCCGCCTTTGAGCCATTTCACCGATTACCTCTACCGCCTCCGCCATTCGTAATCCTAGGGTGGTTTCGTCCAATCCCTTTGAATACGAAGGAGGATCATCATGCGGACTCGGAAGCGGGTTGCGGCGTTCGCCCTGGCCACGGCCCTGGCCGGCGCGGGGTTCGTCGGCGTCTCGTCGGCGTCGGCCTCGGCTGCCCCGACGGCGTTGAGCTGCGGCAACAAGCAGTTCTTCACGGGGAGCGGCGGGCACGCGGGCGCGTCGATCAGGTGTACCAACGGGCCCTTCGTCGCGGATGTGACGTGCTACAAGCCGGGTTACGGCCGGTACCACCACTACGGCAACCGGGTGGAAAGCGGTGGGACCTCGACCGTGTGGTGCGATCTGAACGCCACCGCGGAGAACGTGGTGGGCCTCGCCTCCTGAATTCCCGGAGAGGTCGCGCGGCCCGGTGGGCGGCGTCGGCCGGTGGGTGGAGGGCGGTGTGTCCGAGCGGCCGGGCATACTGGCGCCGTGTCGAGCACCGATGATTCCCCGCAGCCCCCTTCCCGTGAGCCGGAGCCGGAGCCGATGACGCCGGGCCGGGCGACGCCCGATCCGTTCGAGGGGCTCGTCCTGGACGAGCGGTTCATCGGGGAGGCCACCGTCAAGGAGCCGACCGCCCGGACCAGGATGCTCGCCACGCGGTGGCGGGAGGAGCCGCCGGTGGACCCGGGCGGCCGCCGCTGGACGCCCGGGCCGGCTCCCCGCGCGGCCCGCGGCGCGGGGCGCTCGCGGTGGCTGCGGCCCGGACGCCGGCGCACCGCGCTGATCGCGGTCACCGCGTTCGCGGCGCTGTTGGCCGTCGCGGTCGGGACGGACCCGGCCGGCGTGCTGAACCGGGACGGCCGGTCGAGGCCCGGCCCGCGGCCGGTGCCCGGAGCGCCCCGGCCGACCGCGGACGTCGCGCTGCCCGGCGGCGGGGTCTCCGACGGCGCCAGGTGCGGCACCCGGGGCTTCCACCACTTCGAGCCGGCGCCCGCGTCCTTCACCTTCGCCGGGCCACCGGCCGACACCCCACCGCCGGGGCCTCAACTCGTGCTCAGCTCCTACGGGTTCTCCCGGGACTCGGCGCAGGACCCGGGGCACTTCACCATCGACCTGGGTCTCGCCCCGGGCCCCGGCGGCCGAGCGCTGGACCTGTCGGCGCCGCTCGGTCCGCAGGGCGTGGCGGTGGAGATCGAGGGCCCGGACGGCCTGGTCGGCGGGGCCCACGGCCTCCCGCTGACGCGCGGCGACGACGACGCCCCGGCCGGCCCGGGCGGCAGCGTCCACGTCGGGCCCGAGGGCGGCGCGTCCGCTCGGGTGACGCTCCCGCCCGAGGCCCTGTGCCCGGGCTTCGACGGCTTCGCCGTCCAGCAACGGCTGGTGGCACCGACCGACGCGCACAACACCGTCACCGGCCGGCCGCCCTACCGGCTCACCGTCTCCATCTCCGATCCGGCGATCGGCGCGCTGCGGCGCCAGGTGGGCTCGACGGTGCCGGGCGACGTGCTGGCGACCGACAACCGGTTACAGCCGTAGGTAGTTGAGCGGTTGGGCGGCTGCCGGGCGCCGTACCGGCGCGCGCTACCGCTCGTAGCGCATCTCGGGGAAGCGCGGTGACGGGCCGTCCAAAAGGTGGTCGTCGTGGCCGCGCAGCCAGCGGTCGAGGAAGGACGCCACGTAGGAGCGGGTGGCGAGGACGGCGCGGTCGGGGCGGACGTCGCCGACGGCGGCGGCCACGGCCTCCGGGGTGACGGCGCCCTGGCGGGCGAGCTGGGGCAGCAGGGGCTGGGCGTCGGTGTAGGAGCCGTGGCGGGAGCCTTCCAGGGTCACGTCGGCGTGCCAGCCGGTGCTGTGCTGCCACAGGGCGTCCCAGCCGGGCTGCTGGTGGTAGCTGCCGGAGTCGGCCTCCTGGGTGCCCATCAGCAGGAAGGGCCGGGTCAGGCCGTCCGCGGCGACGGTGGGCAGGGGCAGCTGGACGCCGCTGCCGTCCGGGCCGGGGAAGTGCAGCTGGCCGTCGAGGTCGACGCCGGCCTTGAGGCGCGGGTCGTCGTGCATGGTCTGCAGGGCCGCGGAGCCGCCCCCGGAGTGGCCGACCGCGGCGATCCGGTCGAGGTCGAGGGAGGCGGCGAGGCCGGACGGCAGCTGCTCGTCGTGGCGCAGCCCGGCGAGCCGGTCCAGGACGAAGCGGGTGTCGTCGACCCGGGTCTGCAGCATCTTGCGCAGGAGGGCGCCCAGGTCGAGGCCGGGCTGGTCCATGAGCGCGGGGAAGACGGAGGTGGCGAGGTCCCCGTCGGGGAAGGCGACCTCGGAGGCCTCGTAGGTGTGGTCGACGGTGACGACGACGTAGCCGCGGGAGGCGAGGTCCTCCACCAGGGCGGTGCCCCAGCTGCGCGGGGCGCCGAAGCCCGCCGAGTACAGCACGACGGGCCGCTTGCCGCCGGGGAGGGCGGGCGCGTCGGCGCGGGCGTGGGTTCGGATGCCCGCCCAGTCGGTGCGGCCGGGTTCGAAGCCGTTCTCGCGCTGGCCGATGCTCCCGGCGCTGTCGAAGTGGTCGGCGGCGGCGGGGAGCATGTAGGGCGCGCGGTCGTCGCCGGTGGCGGGGCTGGTGGTCGGGTACCAGAGGCTGATCATCAGCTTGCGGTGCTGTCCGGGCTTCCAGGGGTCGTCCCGGCCGTCGTCCGTGAGCTGCAGGGCGGTCGTGCCGATCGGGTACGGCCCGGTGGGCTGCGGCAGCCAGGCCCTGGCCTGCCGCTCGGTGGCCCGCTGCGGCGCCGCCGCCGCGCCCGGCGCCCCGGCCGCACCCACCGTGGCCGTCGCCGCCAGCAGCACCGCCGCCGCGGCCGCCCCGGCCCGTCCTCGCCTGTTCATCGCCGTTCCCCCTCGTTCGTTCCCGTGGTCGCTTCGGACACGGGCGACGGTACGGGTGGGGAGGGGCGGAAACCGTCGTACCGGAGTGCCAAGTCCCGCTGTAGCACTCCGGTATGACGGTGCCATGACGGCGTTCGGCGCTGATCGCCGGTGCCGCCCGCCTACGCCGGCCGCTGCCGGTGGCGCGACCACCCCGTGTCCTCGCGTGCCGGCGCGCCGGTGGCCGGTGCCCGCAACGGTGTGCCCGGGGCGGTACCGAGGCCCGCCGGGTGCCGCTTCACGTTCATTGCTTCCCCATCTCTGCCGTGCCACCGGCACGACTGGTGACGTCGCACCGGGTGCGACGAGCGAGCTGCGGAGACCGCCGTGTCCGCAGTGCGATCGCCGCACCCGGCGCGCTGCCGCGCGGGGGCCGACGGCCGGGTGCCGGCGTGTCCTGGCGCGCTGGAGAGATCATCTTCGGGTCGCCTGTCACGGGGCTAACATGCGGCAGAGATCGGACAGGGGGCGGGAGATGCAGTTCAGCGTGCTCGGTCGGCTGACCGTTCGCGACGGCTCCGGGGAGGTCGGCGTGAGCGGTGCGCGACTGCGTTCCCTCCTGGCGGTGCTGCTCCTGCACGCGAACCGGCCCGTCGCGACGGACCGGTTGCAGGAGGCGTTGTGGAACGACGGTCCCCCGGCCTCGGGCGCCGCGGCCGTGCACAATCTGGTGGCGCGGCTCCGGCGGGTGCTGTCCGACGGGACGGGCCGGCGGATCTCGGCGACCCCGCTGGGCTACCTGCTGGCGGTCGCCGACGGGGAGCTCGACTGCCGGGTCTTCGAGCATCACGTCGGCCGGGCCAGGGCGGCGTTCCTGAACGGGGAATGGGATGCCGTGCACCGTGAGACGGCTGCGGCACTGGCCCTGTGGCAGGGCGAACCGCTGGCCGAGCTGGCCGACCTCCACGAGGCGCGGGCCCCGCGCGAACAGTGGTGCGAGACCCGGCTGCAGGTTCTGGAGTGGCACTTCGAGGCCCAGCTGAACCTCGGTCGGCACCACGGGATCAGCGCCGACCTCGCGGCCCTCGCCGCCGAGCATCCCTTCCGGGAGGCGTTCCACCGGCTGCTGATGTGCGCCCTGCACCGCACCGACCGCACCGCGCAGGCCCTGGAGGTCTACCGGACCCTTCGCCGGAAGCTCGACGACGAGCTCGGCATCGAACCCGGCCGCGCCACGCAGGACGTCCACCAGCGGATCCTGGCCACCGACGGTGACCCCGCGACCGCCCCGGAGCACGCGCCGACCGCCTCGCTCCCCCGGGACGTCCGCGCGTTCGTCGGACGTCGTGAAGAGGTCGACCTCGTGCTCGCGGCGTGCCGCCGTGGCGCCGGGGCGGGCGGAGTCCTCGGGATCCACGCCGTCGACGGCATGCCGGGCATCGGCAAGAGCGCCTTCGCCGTCCACTGCGCCCACCGGCTGGCCTCCGACTTCCCCGACGGCCAGATCTTCCTGCCGCTGCACGCGCACACCCCGGGCACGCGTGCCGTCGAGCCGGCCGAGGCCCTCGCCGAGCTGCTGCTGGCCGTCGGGGTGGCGCCGCGGCGGATCCCCTCCGAACCGTCGGCACGGGCGGGGATGTGGCGCAGCCAGGTCGCCGGCAGGAGGATCCTCCTGCTGCTGGACGACGCCCTCAGCAGCGAGCAGGTCAGACCCCTGCTGCCCGGCGCACCCGGAACGCTGGTCCTGGTCACGAGTCGCCGCCGGCTGGTGGGGCTCGAGGACACCGTCCCCGTCACGCTCGACGTCCTGCCCCCGCAGGAGGCCGCCGCACTGTTCACGGCCGGAGCCGGCCGGCCGGGCCTGCTGCCCACGGAGCCCGCGGTCGTCGAGACGGTACGCCTGTGCGGGCACCTGCCGCTGGCCGTCGGGCTCATGGCGGCCCGTCTGCGCCACCATCCGTCCTGGTCGGTCGCCGATTTCGTCGTGGACCTCACCGGGGCCACCGGGCGTCTGGAGGCGCTGCGCGCCGGAACGACCTCGGTGGCCGCCGTCTTCGACCTCTCCTACCAGCATCTGCCGGCCGATCTGAGGCGCCTGTTCCGCCGGCTCGGTCTGCATCCCGGTGACGACTTCGACGCGTACGCCGCCGCCGCGCTGGACGACACCGACCTCCCCACGGCCCGGCAGCGGCTGGAGGCGCTGGAGGACCACCATCTGATCGAGGAACCGGTCCGCGGCCGCTACCGCATGCACGACCTCCTGCGCGAGCACGCCCGCGTCCTCGCCGGGGCCGACCGCCCCGACGAACGCGGCGCGGCCGTGGACCGGCTGCTGGACTACTACCTGGCGGCCGGCACGGCCGCCGACCGCCACTTCGCCCGCCACAGCCTGCCCGCCCCCGGCCGCACCCCCTGCGGACGCGTCCCCAACCTGTCCACCCCGGAACGGGGAACCGCCTGGCTGCAGGCCGAGCGGGCGAACCTGCACGCGGCGGTGGAGTTCGCCGGCGAGCACGACCGCCCGCTCCACGCCGTGCGCCTGCCCTCGGCCCTGCACGAGTTCCTGCGTGGCCACGGCCACTGGGAGCAGGCGGACGCCCTGCACCGGATCGCCCTGGACACCGCGGTTCTCACGGACGACCGGCTCGGCCAGGCCCACGTCCTGGTCCACCTGGCCAGACTTCGGGACCAGCGGGGCCGGTTGGGGGCGGCCGCCGAGTTGCTCCTGCGGGCACGGGCACTGTACCGGGCGCTCGGCGAGCGGCTCGGCGAGGCGTACACGCTGTTCAGTCTCAGCGACGTGCAGCAGAGCGAGGGACGGTACGAGGCCGCGATCGAGTCGTGCCGCGCGTCACTGGCGATCCACCGGGAAGCCGGCGACCGCCCCGGCGAGGCGAACGTGCTGGTCAGACTCGGCTTCGTACAACAGCTCGCGGGGCACACCGGAGCGGCCGCCGAGAACCTGCGGCCGGCCCTCGCACTGTTCCGCACCCTGGGAGACCGGGGCGGCCAGGCCAACGTCCTGTTCAACCTCGGCCTGATCGGGGAGAAGACCGGGCACTACGAGGACGCGGCACGCGACCACAGCGCGGCGCTCGCCCTGTTCCGCACGCTGGGGAACCGGTTCGGCCAGGCCAACGCCCATCTGGGCCTCGGACTCGTGCAGGAGGCGACGGGACGGTACCGGGAGGCCGCCGACAGCCACCGGGCCGGTCTGGAGATCCTCCGCAGCACCGGGAACCCGATCGGCCACGCGGACGCCCTCACCTTCCTGGCCCGCGTCCAGCTCGTCACCGGCACGTACGAGGCGGCGGCCGGGAACCTCCGGGCCGCGTTGGAGACCTACCGCACGGCGGGCGTGCGCCGGGGCGAGTTGGACGCCCTGGTCGCCTGGGGCGGTCTCCTGCACGAGACCGGGCAGCACGCCGCGGCCGTCGAGCAGCTCCAGCAGGCCCTGGCCGGCATCCGCGACCTCGGCATCCCGCCCGCCGAGGCACGCGCCCTGGTCCACCTGGGCGACGCCCAACGGGCCGCGGGCGAACTGGACGCGGCCGCCGGGAGCCTGCGGCGGGCGCTGGCTCTGTGCAGCGGCCTCCAGCACCCCGGGATCGAGGCGGAAACCCTCAACGCACTCGGCAGGCTCCTCTCGGAGCGCGCACGGTGGGCCGAGGCACGCACCCGTCACACGGAGGCGCTCCGGATCGCCAGGGCCATCCGCCATCCGCTCCAGGAGGCGCGCGCACTCGAAGGAATGGCGAAGAGCTTTGAGCGCGAGGGGAACTCCCGCGACGCCGAGGAGCATCTCCGTCAGGCCCTCGCCGTCGCCCGGCAGCTGGCCGTACCCGACGCCGAGCGCATCCGGGGCAGCTTGTACGACGTGTACGGCGCCGGTGCGCACGGCGAGGGTGCGGCGGTGGACGGGGTCAGGACCGGGGCGGGCGGACCGGGGCGTCGTCGTGGCCCGGGAGGATGACCGGCACGGCGCACCCGGGGGTCAGTGGCCGGAGTCAGTGGCCGGGGGTGGGCTGTTCCGGGGTGAGGGAGTTGCCGGGCGGGATGTGGCCGCAGTCGGAGGGGGCGCGGCGGCCGGCGAAGCGGTCGCCCAGCCAGCCGACGGCCTGCGGGGCCCAGACGACGGGGACGCCGAAGTGGCTGAGGAGGTCGTACTGCTGGTAGGCGACCGGAGCGGTGCCGGTCGCGCAGTACTGGCGGGCGAGGGCCCGGACGTCCCCGGCGACCGCCACGCCGTCGCCCGTGCCGATGCCGGGCGGGCTGGCGAAGGTGCCCTCCAGGACGCCGCCGTTGCCCTGGGCGATGGAGCCGGGCACGGTCGGGGTGGGGGCCGAGCCGAGGTTGTTCCGGTTGACGGCCTCGACGAAGGGCGGCGCCGAGTTCGGGTCGGCGTACTGGGGCTTGACCAGCGCCTTCCAGGTCAGCCCGGGGTAGTGGCCCAGGGCGTCGACGATCGAGCCGTGCTCCAGCTGCTGGTAGACCGAGCGGCCGTAGTCGTTCAGGTAGGGCGTCAGGTCGCTGCCGAAGGAGCGCGAGGCCCCGATCACGGACAGCGGGGTGATGCCGCTCCACACCAGCGAGCCGTCCACGTACTTGAGGTTGTGCGCCGGGTCCACCAGCAGCCCGCCCTCGGTGTAGCCGACCAGCTTGGCGTTCACCTCGGGCGCGTAGCTCGGCGCGAGCGCGGCCGCCCAGCCGGTGGCGACAGCGCCGCCGGAGTAGCCCATCAGCCCGAAGCGGGTGTCGGGGCCCATGCCGGTCTCCGGGGAGCGGGTGGCGGCCCGGATGGAGTCCAGGGTGTTGGTCGCGTACTCCGGGCCGGCCGCGAGGTCGGCGTTCTGGCCCTCGGTGTCGGGGAGCACCACGTTGTAGCCCTGGGCGAGCAGCGGCACCAGGAAGAGCGCCTCGACGTTGGGGATCAGACCGCTGATGCTGACGTCGCCGGCCACCGCGCGGGAGGGGCCGTCCTTCGGGTCGAGCGAGTCGTAGAAGGACTGGTACGAGACGGCCTTGCTGCCGTCCCCGGCCAGGCTGCGCACCACGGTGGTGACGTTGGCGCTGGGGCGGCCCTGGGCGTCGGTGCTGCGGTAGAGCAGTTGGATCGCCGTCACCGGGGTGGGCAGGCCGAGCACGTGGTACGGCAGGGTCCGCGTCTTGAGCACGGTGCCCGGCGCGAGCGAGGCCAGTGGCGTGCTGCCGTCGTAGGCGTAGAAGGGGTCGCCCGCGGTGGCGGAGCGCGCGGCCGCGGGGGCCGCGGCGGCCGGGCCTGCCGTGGCGGCCACGGCGGTGGCGGCCAGGGCGGCGGTGACGGCGGCGGCGAGCAGCCGGGACGTGCACGTGCGCATGGTTCCCCCGAGTCGTGGAATTCCTGGTGGTCCGTCGGAGAACGCGGGTTACCAACTGGTAGCCGGCGCCCCGGAGAACATCATGTCCATGACCCGTCAAGCTGTCCCCGGGCCGGGTCACAAAGATTAACGACGGGGGTAGTGACCGGTCACAAGGCGGCGCACCGCGCGCCCGTGCCGCCCGGGGCCGGCCGGGTCAGCGGGTGGGCGGCGCGGCGGGCGCGGCCCGGTCCAGGATCGCCTCGACGATGCGCAGCAGGCGTTCGCCCGGCCGGTCGACGCTGCCGTTCTGCGTGCTGACCTGCGCGCCTTCGAGGAGGAAGGTGATCTCGGCCGCGGTCTGCTCCGGGTCGGGCAGCCCGGCCCGCGCGCACAGGTCGAGCAGCCGGCGGGCCTGGCGCTCCTTGTGCCGCTCGATCACCTGCCGTGCGGGGTGGGCGCGGTCGGGCAGTTCGGCGATGGAGTTGATGAAGGGGCAGCCCCGGTGCGAGACCGCCGGCAGCCCGCCGGCGATGAAGCGGGCCAGCCCGAGGATCTGCTCCCGGGGCCGGTCGGGGTGCTCGGCCTCGACCCGGTCGAACGCCGCCTGGTACTCGGCGGCGACGATCCGCAGCCACTCGGCGACCAGTTCGTCCTTGGTCTCGAAGTGGCGGTAGATCGCCATCTTGGTGGTCTCGGCCTTCTCGGCGATCGCCTGGACGCCCACCCGCCGGATCCCCTCGCTGCGGAAGAGCTCCTCCGCGGCGTCGAGGATGCGTTCGCGGGGCGGCAGCTTGGCCACCCTGCTCGGTCGTCCGGCGGTCGCTGTCATGGCTGTTCGGGGCCTCCGGTCGCTCGCGGGTGCTCCGCCTCCCTGGCGTCCCGCACTTCCTGAACCTGCTGCTACGGTACCAGTCCGTTCCACGCGATACCGATCGGTATCGTTGAAGACTGGTCGGTATCGACATCGGTACCGGTCCCGGATCCAGGAGTGACCCAGTGGACGTCACGGAGTACACGGCCTTCGACGCGGTCGGGCTCGCCGAACTGATCGCCCGGCGCCAGGTGAGCCCCGCCGAGGTGGAGGCCGCCGCGCGCGCGGCCGCACGGGCCGTCGGCCCGCGGCTGAACGCCGTCGTGGAGACCTGGCCGGCCGACGACCGGCCCCGCCCCGGCGGCGCGCCGCTGGCCGGGGTGCCCTTCCTCGTCAAGGACCTCGGGGTCACCATGGCCGGGCGGCGCACCGAGCTCGGCAGCCGCCTCGCCGCCGGGAACGTCGCCGCCGAGGACTCGACCCTGATGGCGCGCTTCCGCGCCGCCGGCCTCGTGACCTTCGGACGCACCGCGACCCCGGAACTGGCCTACAGCACCACCACCGAACCCGTGCTGTACGGCCCGACCCGCAACCCGTGGGACCCCACCCGCAGCGCCGGCGGCTCCAGCGGGGGCGCGGGCGCGGCGGTCGCCGCCGGGATCGTGCCGATCGCGCACGCCACCGACGCGGCGGGCTCGATCCGCGTCCCCGCCGCCTACAACGGCCTGTTCGGGATGAAGCCGACCCGCGGCCGCATCCCCGTCGGCCCCGCCGTCGACGAGATCTTCAACGGCCTGGCCGTGCACGGCAGCGTCAGCCGCACCGTGCGCGACAGCGCGGTCCTGCTCGACCTGGTGGGCGGCCCGGAGGCGGGCGACCCCTACGTCGCCCCGCAGCCGGAGCGGCCGTACGCGCAGGAGGTCCGCCGGGATCCGGGCTCCCTGCGGATCGGCGTCCTCGCCCAGGCCTGGGGCGGGCGGCGCACCACGGCGCCCGTCCTCGACGCGCTGTCGCGCACCGTGCGCCTGCTGGAGTCGCTCGGCCACCGGGTGGAGCAGGCCGGGGCCGAACTCGGCGTCGGCTGGGAGGAGTTCGTCCTGGCCAACGCCCGGCAGTGGACGGCGAACCTCACCGTCATGGTGGACGAGCTGGCCGCCGCCACCGGCCGGCCCGTCGACTTCTCGACCCTGGAGGCGCCGATCCTGGCCAGCTACCACTACGGGCGGCGGGTCACCGGCCCCGAGCTCGTGACCGCCCTGGCCGTCCGCAACCAGGTCTCCCGCAGCCTGGCACGGTACTTCGCCGCGTACGACGTGCTGCTCACCCCGACCGTGCCGGACCTGCCGGTGCCCCTGGGCACCCACGGCCGGGGCGCGGAGGCCCTGGACGGCCTCGGCTGGCTGCGCCGGATCCTCGACCACTCCCCCTTCACCGCGGCGTTCAACGTGGCGGGCACGCCCGCCATGTCGGTGCCGGTGACGGCCGACCCCGGCACCGGGCTGCCGGTCGGCATGCAGTTCGCCGCCGGGTACGGGCGCGAGGGGCTGCTCTTCCGGCTCGCCGGGCAGCTCGAACAGGCCTGCCCGTGGTCGGACCGCACTCCCCCGGTGTGGGCGGGCGAGCACCCGGGCCGCTGAGGTCCCGCCCCGGGGGAAGCGGACGCCCCTCGCGGCCGGAACGGTCGCGAGGGGCGCGTGCCCGCCTGGGAGTTACAGGCTGTGGGTGAGGTGGTCGGTCAGGAGGCGGGTGAACCGGGCCGGGTCGGGCAGGTCGCCGCCCTCGGCGAGCAGGGCGCTGCCGTGGACGAGTTCGGCGATGTCGGTGAGGACCGGGTCGTCGGACTTCGCCCCGTGGGCCCGGTGCAGGGCGGTGATCAGGGGGTGGGTGGGGTTGAGCTCCAGGATCCGCTTCACGGTGGGGAGTTCCTGGCCCATGGCCCGGTACATCTTCTCCAGGGTGGGGGTCAGGTCGTGGGCGTCGCCGACCAGGCAGGCGGCGGAGGTGGTGAGCCGGGTGGAGAGGCGGACCTGCTTGACGTGGTCGGCCAGGGTGGCCTGCAGCCAGGTGAGGAGGGCGGCGAAGTCCTCCTCGCGCCGGGCCTTCTGCGCCTTCGCCTCGTCGTCGCCGTCGGTGTCGGCGTCGTCGCCGAGGTCGACCTGACCCTTGGCGATGGACTGGAAGCGGTGGCCCTCGAAGGCGGGGACCTGGTCGGTCCAGACCTCGTCGACGGGGTCGGTGAGGATCAGGACCTCGTAGCCCTTGGCGGTGAAGGCCTCCATGTGCGGGGAGTTCTCCACCATCTGGCGGTTCTCGCCGGTCAGGTAGTAGATGGTGTCCTGGCCGTCCTTCATCCGCGCGACGTACTCGCGCAGCGTGGTCGGCTTCTGCGCGTCGTGGGTGGAGGCGGCCGAGACCAGGGGCAGCAGCGCGTCGGTGTTGTCGCGGTCCTCCAGCAGGCCTTCCTTGATCACCCGGCCGAACTGCTCCCACGCCGTGGCGTAGGCCTCGGGGTTGGCGGCCTGCATGTCCTTGAAGGCGGTGAGGACCTTCTTGACGAGCCGCCGGCGGACCGCGGTGATCTGGCGGTCGTGCTGCAGGATCTCGCGGGAGACGTTCAGCGACAGGTCGTGGGCGTCGACCACTCCCTTGACGAAGCGCAGGTAGTTCGGCATGAGCGCGTCGCAGTCGTCCATGATGAACACGCGCTTGACGTACAGCTGCACGCCCCGCTTGGTGTCGCGGGAGAACAGGTCGAACGGGGCGTGGGCGGGGATGAACAGCAGCGCCTCGTACTCGAAGGTGCCCTCGGCGCGCATGTGGACGGTCTCGGCCGGGGGCTGCCAGTCGTGGCTGATCTGCTGGTAGAACTCGTGGTACTCGGCCTCGGTCACCTCGCTGCGGGGGCGGGCCCACAGGGCCTTCATCGAGTTCAGCGTCTCGAACGCGTCGGCGGGTTCGGCGCCGTCCACGGTCTCGGCCTCGGTCTCGGTCTCGGCACCGTCCGCGGCGGCGTCCGCGGCGGGTTCGGCGGCCATGCGGATGGGCCAGCGGATGAAGTCCGAGTACTGCTTGACGATCTGGCGGATCTTCCACCCCGCCAGGTAGTCGCCGAGGCCGTCCTCGCCGTCGGCCGACTTGAGGTGCAGCGTCACCGAGGTGCCCGCCGGCAGGCCGTCGGCCGGCGCGATCGTGTAGGTGCCCTCGCCGTCGGACTCCCACGCGGTGCCCTGCTCGGTGCCGGCCCGGCGGGTGTGCAGGGTGACCTTGTCGGCGACCATGAACGCCGAGTAGAAGCCGACTCCGAACTGGCCGATCAGGTTCTGGGCCGCCTCCGCGTCCTTGGCCTCCTTGATCCTGGCCAGCAGGCCGGCGGTGCCGGACTTCGCGATGGTGCCGATCAGGTCGACGACGTCCTCGCGGGTCATGCCGATGCCGTTGTCCCGCACCGTCAGGGTCCGGGCCTGCCGGTCGACCTCCAGGGTGATGTGCAGGTCGGAGGTGTCGGCCGCGAGGTCGGTGTCGGTGAGGGATTCCAGACGGAGCTTGTCGAGGGCGTCGGAGGCGTTGGAGATCAGCTCGCGCAGGAAGATGTCCTTGTTCGAGTAGATCGAGTGGATCACCAGCTGCAGCAGCTGGCGGGTCTCCGCCTGGAACTCGAGCGTCTCGGTCGGGCTGGCCACGAGGGGTCTCTCCTTCATGTTCGTACGCGTGTGGTGACCGGCCAAGGATACGGAGGACCTCGCACGGCCCACCTGCCGTTTCCGGCACATCGACAGTCAAATGACCGATGCCACGGGTGCGCCGCTCCGAGAACAGTGGGGGCACGGCCCGAGCGGACAGCTCGGATCGCATGCTCGGAAACGCTCATCGAATGCTTGGAGCCACCCCATGAAGTCTCTGTCGGGCAAGCTGCCCAAGACGGTCGCCGTCCTCGGCCTCGCCGTGTCCGCGCTGACCGCCGTCGCGGCCACTCCGGCCTCGGCGGGCACCGCCGCCACCGCGGGCTGCACCCGGCCGCTGCGTTTCTACGACGTCGAGGTCCAGGTGGACAACTGCTCGGACGGCTGGGTCTGGATGTCCACCGGCACGCGCTTCAACGGGGCCAGCGCCTTCGTGAAGACCGCCTCCGGCGAGGTCCACGAGTTCCAGCTGGCGAAGAACCAGGCCAGCGCGATCAAGTACCACACCCGTCTCACCAGCGTCTACGTCTGCGGCAACGACTCCGTCGGCTGGTTCCCCCCGGTCCCCTTCCGTCGCTGCTCGTCGCAGGTCGGCCTGTGACGACGTCGCCCGGGTGACAGCCGTCGCCCCGGTGACACCGGAGCGGTCCGCCCACGGAAGGGGCGGGCCGCTCCTCGGCCTTCCCGCGCGGCGCCGGCCCGGGTTCAGCCGCGCTGCACGGTGACGCGGTCCACGGCCGTGCCGTCCTCGGTGACGGACCGCACCTCCATCCGGGCCGACGCGCCGCCCACGGCGGGCGTCACGTCGACCGCCACCAGGCAGTAGCCGGTGTAACGGACCCTGGACCAGGTGACCTTGACGGTCTGCTCGTGGCCGCTCCGGTCGGAGACCACCATCGGGACCGGGGCGTCGTTCCTGGTCTCGTGCCCGAGGTAGGTGTCGGAGGCCGGGAACTTGTAGAGCCCGCCGCCACCGCCGCCCGCGACGACGTAGGTGGTGCCGTCCTTCACCGGGTTGACGGTGTCGCCGGAGGCGGCCTTACGGGTGGCCTTGCCCGCGCGGATCGGGTCGGTCCGCTCGTAGACGTGGTTGTGGCCGCTGAGCACCAGGTCCACCTGGTACTTGTCGAACAGCGGGGCCCAGTCCTGCTGCGCGCCGAGTTCGGCCCCGTTGTCGTGGCAGGTGGAGTACGTGCACTGGTGCAGGTAGACGACGATGAAGTCGATGCCGGGGTCAGCGCGCAGGGCGGCGAGCCGGGCCTCCAGCCACTTCTTCTGCCGGCCCTTGGTGTGGTCGAGGTTGGCGGGGGTGTTGAAGCAGACGTCGTTGCCGTCGAGGCTGACCAGGCCGACGTTCTGGTAGCGCCAGGAGTAGATGCCCGTCGACTGGTCCCAGGCGTTGTCGGGCATCGTGAACCGGGCGCGGACGCCGCCGTAGCCGTCGCCGCCGTACCAGGGCTCCATCTCGTGGTTGCCGACCGCCACCATCCACGGGGTCCGGGCGGCGACGGGGTCGTTCTGCACGAAGAAGGAGTCCCACAGGCGGGCGTCGTACGCGTCGTCGGTCTTGCCGCTGCCGCCGCTGTTGGCGTACGAGAGGTCGCCCATGTGGAGGTGGAAGGCGGGGTCGAGGCCGGCGATCAGGTGGGCGGTGGCGGCGGCGTTGTAGCCGATGCCCTGGTCGCCGAAGGCCGTGAAGGTGAAGCCGGCGCCGCGTCCGGGGGCGGGTGCGGTGCGGAAGCTCGCCACGTCGCCGAGCCGGCCGGCCGGGTCGTGGCCCTGGTGGCCGACGGCGTAGTAGTAGGTGGTGTCCGGGACCAGCTGGTCCACCCGCGCGTGCAGGTAGTACTGGGTGACGGTGGTGGGTTTGACCAGCGGCTGGTCCTCGACCGGGTGCTGCCAGGCGAGTTTGCTGACCAGGGTGCGGACCTCGGCGGGGACCGGCGCGCCGAGGTCGCCGGGCTGCAGGCCGATCCGGACGAAGGGGGCGGTCACCGCGTCCGGCACCTGCCAGGAGACGACGACCTGGCGGGACGGGTCGGCCCCGTAGGCGAGGTGCCGGCCGAAGGGCCGCAGCGCGGACCCGGCGGTGCGCTCGCCGCGGGGCGACGGCAGGGTGGGGCTGCCGGGGGTGGGGGTGTCGAGGACGGGGGTGTCGAGGACGGTGGGGTGCGGGGCGGCGGCCCGGGCGGCGCCGGGCAGCAGGAGGCCGCCGGTGAAGGCCGCTCCGCCCGCCGCGCCGACGCGTAGGAGGGAGCGCCGGGAGTACCGGGGGTGCCGTGGTGTCTCGGACATGACATCAAGTTAGGAAACTTCCCTAACATCTGACAAGAGGACGGACGACACCAGAGTCGGGCTCAGGGCGGGCGCGGGCCCAGGGCGCGGGCTCAGGACGCGGGCTCAGGACGCGGCGCTGTCGTTCAGGTGGTCGAGGGCGTGGGCGATGAGGGGCTCGTGCCGGTGGACGGTGAGCTTGTCGCGGTAGCCACGGGCCAGGCCCGGCGCAAGCACGCCGGTGAGGTCGAGGGCGCGGTGCGCCAGTGCGGCGGCGACGTCGAGTTCCCCGAGGGCCAGGTGGGTGTCGACCGCGTACAGCAGGAACAGCGCGGTGTGCGGGTGGTGGGCGGTGTCCTGCGGCAGGAGCAGGGTGTCGGCGAAGGCCCGGAAGTACGGTGCGGCCCCGCGGGGTCTGCCCAGGTACCACAGCACGCCGCCCCGGGTGATCGACAGGCGCTGGTGGATGCCGGGGTCGAGCGAGGGGTCGGCGGGCGCGTCCGCCATGCACTGCCCGGCGTGGTCCAGTGCGGCCTCGGCCGCGCTCGCGTGGCCGAGTTGGGCCGTCGCGGTGGCGTCGAAGCAGTGCAACGTCGCCTCCGCCGCCGGGCTGCGGGGGCCGGCGGCGCGGGCGGCGCGGATGAGGGTGACGGCGCCCTCCGCCGCACCGGCGACCAGCTGGTGGAGGGTCAGCTGCGACATGGCCCGCGCGGCGAGCGCCGGCTCACCTGCCGCGGCGGCGGCCCGGACCGCGGCGAGGCCGTGCCGCTCGGCCCGCGCGTCCTCGCCGAGGGCGAGGCTGAACCACCCGCAGAGCAGGGACGTGCGGGCGGCCAGCGCGAACAGGCGCCGCACCGACGGGTGTGCCGACGACAGGTGTGCCGACGACGGGTCCGACGCCGGTGCGCCGGGGTGCCCGGCGCGGGTGAGCAGGGAGACGACCAGGCGGTGCTCGGCGTGCGCCGCCGCGTACAGGACGGCGGGCGACAGCCCGGTGGCGTTCTCGTGGCCCTCCAGGGCACTGGTGCGCGCCTCGATCCCCGCGACGCGGCCGGTCAGCGCCCCGAGGTCCGCCCCCGGCGCCGCCTCCACCCGGGTCAGGCGCAGGCGCTCCAGCGCACCGCGCAGCTGGCCCGTCAGTGCCGCGCCGCTCAGGACCGGTGCCGGCGCCCGGGCCGGGGTCTCCTCGGGCGGCAGCGCCGTACCGGCCAGGACGGTCACGGCGCCCTCGTCGGTGTGGGGCTGTTCCAGCAGGGCCGCGTCCCGGGTGGCGAGGTGCGCCCAGAACGGCCAGCCCAGACGGCGGACCTCCCTGGCCGCCACGCCGTGCAGGTGCGCCATCGCCAGCTGCGCGGTGAACTCGGGGGCGATCCGCCCCGACTCCCAGCGGGACACCTTCTCCCGGCGGGCGGCCATCCGCCCCAGGCCGAGCTCGTCGTGGGTGCGGGCGACGAGGCGGGCGTACTCGGGCTGCGACAGGCCCAGCGCCGCCCGCAGCGAGGTGAGGGGATGCGTCATGGGATGTCCTGGTCCTGCCGTGCTCGGGGGGAAGGGCCAGATCGTACGAACGCCCCGCGACACGGGCCAAGCGAGGAGGCACACCGGGGCACACCGGGACCGCTGGGACCAGCCGGGATCAGCGCCCTTCCGGGCGGGGGGTGCGGAAGACACGGGCCAGGTGGGCGGTCAGGCCCTCGGCCGTGGGCGGGTACAGGCGGGTGCCCAGGTAGCCGTCCGGGCGGACGACGAACGCCGTCGGGCCCGCCTGGGTGGCGTAGGCGCGGGCGAACTCGCCGCGGGTGTCGCGGTACACCGGGAGCCGCGTCCCGCCGGCGGGCGGCCGTGCGCCGTCGGCGAGGATCACGTAGGAGGTGAGCTGATGACCAGTCAGTTCGGTTGTGAGGGAGGCGAGTTCGTCGAATCCTCCGGTCGACTCCCGGTCGGTGCCGTACAGCAGCAGCACGTGTTCGCCGCCCCGCAGCACGTCGTACAGGCGCTGCGGGTAGGTGGCGATCTCGCCGGTCAGGCCGGTGCAGTCGGGGGCCCGGTCGCCGGGGCGGGGGGCGGGCCCGGCACCGCTGTCGCCGTCGGCGCCGTCGGCGTCCGGGGGGCCGACGATCGGGCTGTCGCGGTAGCCGACGAGCAGTTGGGCCTCGCGCAGCAGCAGGGTCGCCGGGTCCTCCGGGTCGGCCTGGACGCCTTCGGCGGCGTGCCGGACGGTGCGGCCGACCACCTCCTCGCCGACCGGGCGGCGCTCGGCGTCGTAGCTCGCGAGGAGGCCCGGGCGGGCGGTGCCGCCGATCGTGAGGGCGAGCTTCCAGGCGAGGTTGTAGGCGTCCTGGATGCCGGTGTTCATGCCCTGCGCGCCGGTGGGCGGGTGGATGTGCGCGGCGTCCCCGGCGACCAGGACCCGGCCGTCCCCGTACCGGTCCACCAGCCGGTGGCTGATCCGGAAGACCGAGGACCAGCGCAGGGCCGAGGCGGTGGCCGGCCGCGGCGAGAGCCGGTCCAGGACCGTCTGGACGTCGGACAGCGCCGGGCCCCGGCCGCCCTCCAGGCCGTGCGCGACGCCGGAAGCGGCAGGCGCGGCTGAAGCGGCCGGGACGGCAGGCGCGGCTGAAGCGGCCGATTCGGCCGGTGCGGCCGGTGCGGCCGGTGCGGCCGACAGCTCGGGTGGCACCAGCATCGACATCCGGTAGCGGCCCCGGCCCGGCAGCGGGATGCAGACCAGCAGGTCGTCGACGCGGCCGTCCTCACCCCGGTGCAGGGCGCGCACGCCGTAGCCGGGCGGCAGGTCCCAGTCGACCTCGACGTCGGCGAGCATGTACTCCTCGGGGAACGCCCCGCCCCGGAAGCCGAGCCCGAGCCCCTTGCGGACGGTGCTGTGCGCACCGTCGCAGCCGATCAGGTACCGGGAGCGGACCTCCTCCTCCCCCGCCGCGGTGACCAGGCGGCTGGTGACGCCGTCGTCGTCCTGGGTGAACGACACCAGTTCGCTGCGGCGCTCGATCCGGCCGCCGAGGCGGATCAGGTGCTCCTCCAGGATCCGCTCGGTCTCGTACTGGGGCAGCGCCGCGAAGCCGTACGGCACCTCGGGCGGCAGCGCCAGGTCGGTCCTCGGCTGCTCGGTGCCGTTCACGTAGCGCAGTTGCCCGCGCATCGGGACGGCGGCGTCGAGCGCGGCGCGCACCAGTCCCATCCGGTCCCAGATCTCCAGCGTGCGCGGCTGGACACCGACCGCCTTCGCGAACGGCAGCCGCTGCGGCAGCCGTTCGACGAGCCGGCAGCCGATCCCCCACCTGCGCAGTTCCACGGCGGCGGTCAGGCCGACCGGTCCGGCGCCCACGACGAGTACGTCCACTGGAAACCTCCCGGCTGCGTCCCCGGTGCGTCCCCCCGGTCCACCTCCCAGGGTGGCGGGCCGGGCGGGTGACGGCGACCGCGCCGCGGCCGGTGCCGGTGCCGGTCTCAGCACCTGGTCTCGGCCCCGGCCCGCCGGCCCTGGGCGCTCAGCCAGCGGCGGACGGCGAAGCGCAGCCGGCCGGGGGTGGGGCGGCCGGCGACGACCGCTTCGAAACGGCGGTGGTCACGGGCCGCCCGGAGCACCGCGAGGTCGTGGGTGCCGGGGGCGGGCGGGGCCGGTTCGGCGTGCTGGGCGGCTCGGTAGCTGTCCAGGAGGTGCTGGTGCAGTGCGTTCATGCGCCCACCGTGCACCCCGGCCGCCCCGCCGGTCCCGCCGATTGACGACCCCCGTCAAATGACGTGGTCAGCGGGCCGGGCACCATGGTGGGGTGAGCGTGACCATCGACATCACCGGACTGCCGCACGAGCGGATCGCCTTCCACCCCTCGCCGCTGGCCGAGCTCGGCAACGCGCTGCACGCGCTCGCCGAGCCCGCCCACCACCCCCGGCTGCACGCGTGGACGACGGCGACCTCCGGCACGCTCGAACCGGAACTGGCCGGCCGGATGCTGGAGGCCGACTTCATGTGGCGCTCCACGCGCTCCGACTTCCTGATCCCCGCCTGCCCCCGGCAGACCCTCGCCGAGGAGCTGGACGACCTCGACCGGATGCCGGACGAGAGGTTCGTCGGGGCGGCCCTGGAGATCTCCTGCAGCACCAACCACTACCCCAAGGGGCTGCCCTCGCCCCTGACCGACGCGTGGTCGCGGCGCCGCTCGCTCGACCTGGCGGCGGCCCGCGGCCCGCACCAGGCGGCGTTCGTCGAACGGATGCTCAACGACCCCACCGGGACCCGGGCGTGGATCCGGCGCCTCCTGGAGGACTGCGACCGGGCGTTCTTCGCCGACACCTGGCGCCGGGTCCGCGTCCAGCTCACCGCCGACGCCCAGCAGAAGACCGACCTGCTGCGCCGCAAGGGCCTGGCGGAGGCCCTCACGGCGGCGTCGCCGGCGCTGAGCCTGGAGGAGGACGAGCACGGCAGCCGCATCGTCGTCGACAAACTCGTGCACGGGCGCACCGACGCCCGCGACACCGCCGTCACCCTGCTGCCCAGCGTCTTCGGCTGGCCGCACCTGTTCACCCTGTACGGGCCGGGCTGGCAGCCGGTGATCCAGTACCCGGCCGCGGCCCACGAGATCGGCGGCGCCGAGCCCGTGGAGACGGTCAAGCTGCGCCTGGACGCGCTGACCCACCCGATGCGGATGAACCTGTGCCGCAACCTGGCGCGCGCCGCGTACTCGACGAACGAGCTGGCCGACGCGTACGGGCTCACCGCCCCCGAGATCTCCCGCCACCTCGCCGTCCTGCGCAAGGCCGGGCTCCTCGTCACCCGGCGCCGGGGCCGTTACGTCCTGCACCAGCTCGACATCTCCGTCGTGGCCCGGATCGGCAGCGACTTCCTGGAGTCGGTGCTGCGCTGAGGCCCGCCCGGCGAACTGCTCGGCGGTACGCGCAGAGTGCGCGGATCGAACGCGCGCGGGCTGTCAGCCCGTCGGGCCCGTGGCCGCGCGGGCCCGGAGGGCGTCGACGGCGAGGCGGGCGGCGGTGCCGATGGCGGCGTCGGCGGCGGGCAGGGTGATGGTGGTGGCCGCGGCGCGGGTGAAGACGGCGAGGGCGTAGCGGCCGCCGTCGGGGTACTCGACGACGCCGACCTCGTGGCGCAGCGTGGGGAGGGTGCCGGTCTTGCCGTGGACGCGGACGTCGTCGTAGGGGAAGCCGGAGGCCAGGCGGTGCGGCCAGACCTGGAGGCCGAGGAGGCGGCGCAGGGCGGCGCCGTGGTCGCCGGGGCAGGCGTCGCCGTGCCAGAGGGCGGCGAGCAGGGTGGTCATGTCGCGGGGGGTGCTGTGGTTGGTGAAGGCGGGGTCGAGGACTCTGAGGCGGGCGACGACGGCGGGGTCGACCGGGGAGTCCGGGCCGGTGTCCTCGGCGAGGGCGGCGCTGAGGTCGCGGAGTGTGTGGACGGCGACGGTGCGGGTGAGGCCGAGGTCGGCCATGGTGCGGTTGACGGCGTCGAGGCCGATCTCGTCCCACAGGGTGTCGGCGGCGGTGTTGTCGCTGACGGCGGCGGTGAGGTAGGCGAGGTCGCGCAGGGAGAGGCGGGCGGGGTCGAGCATGGCGGCGAGGCCGGTGCCGCCGGGGGTGCGGCCGGTGGCGGGGATCTCGACCTGTCGGGTGAGGTCGATCCGTCCGGCGGCGGCCTCGCGGTAGAGCGTCACGAGGAGGCAGAGCTTGTGGACGCTGGCGGTGCTGACGGCGGTGTCGGCGCCGAGGCCGATCTCGGCGCCGGTGTCGAGGTCGCGTGCGTGCAGCCGGCCGGTGACGCCGGCGTCGGCGAAGGCGGCGGTGATGCGGGTGCGCGCGGCGCGGCTGTGCGGGGTCCGGTCGGCGGCTGATCCGACGGCGGCCGTACGGTCGGCGGTCGGGCGCTCGGCTCCGGTGCGGTCGCTGGTCACAGCGGGAACTCCATTGCGGGCCGGGGGTAGAGCGGGCGGTGGGGCGGTGGGGGCAGCAGGCCGCCCGGTCCGGTCAGCGCCTCGTGGGCGGTGTGGGCGAACAGGCGGACGGCGGGCCCGCCCCGCCCGGCCGGCCAGGCCGTGGAGGTCCGCCAGGCCAGCGGGGTGCCGGTGAGCGGACGCCAGACTGTACCCGGTGGCGGCGCGGTGCGCGGCACCAGGGCGATGGCGCTGCCGGTGAGCACGAGCGCGCCCGCGACGTCGGGCCCCGGCGGGTCGACGACGGCCTCGGGGGTGCAGCCGTGCCTGGTCAGGGTGGTGAGCACCTCGTCGTACAGGGCCGGGGCGGTGGCGCGCGGGAAGAGCACCAGGCGCAGGCCGGTGAGGTCGGCCACCGCGAGCTCCGGGCGGTCGGCGTACGGGCTGCGGTCGGCGAGCAGGACGCCGAGCGGCTGGTGCAGGACGGGGCCGAAGGCCAGTCCGTCGGCCGGGCAGGGGTGGCGCACGACGGCGACGTCGACGGTGTGCTGGGCGAGTTCGCGCACCACGGCCGTGACGGGCACCTCGCGCAGTTCGAGCCGGGTGCCCGGGGAGGCGGCCTCGAAGCCGGTGAGCAGCGCGGCGAGGGTGGCCGGCCCGAGGTCGGGCGGGACGGCCGCGCGCAGGGTGCCGGCCCGTCCGCTGCGCAGGTCGGCGGCGGTGGCCAGGAGGCGGGCGGCGCTGTCCAGGGTCTCCTCGGCCTCGGCGAGCAGCAGCCGGCCCGCCGGGGTGAGGTCGACGCCGCGCGGGCCGCGGTCGAAGAGGGTGACGCCGAGTTCGCGTTCGAGGCGCTGGATCCGCTGGGAGAGCGAGGGCTGGGCGATCCGCAGGCGCTCGGCGGCGCGGCCGAAGTGCCGTTCCTCGGCGACGGCGCGGAAGTGGCGGAGGTGCCCCAGCAGGTCCATGGCCAGCCATCATAGGTGTTTTCTTATCGCCTCCTTCACGATTGCGGTCTTGGACTGGAGGGTCGGCGGCCTGGTTGGCTGAGCGCGACGGCGCGACCGCATCGGCGCGACCGTGACGGTACGAACCACCTGGGAGAGCACTGATGACGTCCGACCTCCACCGCCCCCGCCGCCCCCGTCCCCGCGTCGCGCTGCCCGCTGCGGCCCTGCTGGTGGCCGCGCTGGTCGGCGGGTGCGGCGGGGCGGGCGGCGCCTCGACGGCCTCCGGTACGGCGGCCTCCGCCGTGACGGCGGTACCGGTGGCCGGGGCGGCCCCGGCCGATGCGGCGGAGGCCTCCTTCGCGGCGCTGGAGCAGCGCTTCGGCGCCCGGCTCGGCGTGTTCGCGGTGGACACCGGCAGCGGCCGGGAGGTCGCCCACCGGGCCGACGAGCGGTTCGCGTACGCGTCCACGATCAAGTCGCTGGCCGCCGGGGCGCTGCTGCGGACGGCGTCCGACGCGGACCTGGACAAGGTCGTGTCCTACCGTCAGGAGGACGTGCTGGAGTGGGCGCCGGTCGCCTCGCAGCACGTGGCCACCGGCATGAAGCTGCGGGACCTGGCCTCCGCCTCCATCCAGTACAGCGACAACACGGCGGCCAACCTGGTCGTCGCCGAACTCGGCGGCCCGGCGGCCGTCCAGAAGTCCCTGCGGGACCTGGGCGACTCGACCACCAGCGTCGACCGCACCGAGCCCACCCTGAACGAGGCCACCCCGGGCGACACCCGCGACACCAGCACGCCGCGGGTGTTCGCCGGCGACCTGCGCCGCTACGTGCTCGGCGACCTCCTCCCGCAGGACCGGCGCGCTCTGCTGACGGACTGGCTGGTCGGCAACACGACCGGCGGCCCGTACGTCCGCGCGGGGGTGCCCGCCGACTGGCGGATCGGCGACAAGACCGGCAACGCGGGCTACGGCACCCGCAACGACGCCGCGGTGGCGTGGCCGTCGGGCGGGCGCGCCCCGATCGTGATCGTCGTCCTGTCCGACCGCGGCAAGGCGGGCGCCAAGTCCGACGACGCCCTGCTCGCCGAGGCGACGAAGACCGTCGTCAACACCCTCGGCTGACGTGCGCAGGAACGTCCCTTCCCGACCGACCAGGAGCCCGACCGCGATGATCCGCCCCACCCGCCGCGCCGCGACGGAGGCCGACTACACCCGGCGCCGGCTCGCCCAGCTCGCCGTCCTCGGTATCGCCGCCGGGGCCGCGCCGGCCGCCCTGCCGGGCCCGGCCTCGGCCGCCACCGGAACGTCGGCGAAGGCACCGTCCGGCCCGCGCCCTGCGGCGAAGGCGCCGTCCGCCGCCTGCGCGCACGACGAGCGGGCGCGCCGCCTGGCCGGTGACGACCCCGTGCTGCGGGCCCTGGTGACGGCGCTGACACCCGGCTCCGCCCTCCCCCAGCTGCCCGCGCCCCCGCCCGTCAGACTGTTCGACAACCTCGTGCTGCTGAGCGCGGGCTGGGTCTCGGCGATGGCGGTGCTGACGGACGACGGCATCGTGCTGATCGACGCGCTCACCTCGCCCGCCGACGCCGAGGATCTCATCGTCCCCGGGCTGCGGGCCGTCGGCGCCGACCCGACGGCGATCCGGCACATCGTCGTGACCCACGGCCACCCGGACCACTTCGGCGGCGCGCAGACCCTCGCCGACCGCTACGGCGCCCGGGTGCACATGTCCGCGGCCGACTGGGACCTCCTGGCCCGCACCCGCCCTGCCGACGCCCCCGCCCGCGACCTCGACATCGCGGACGGCGCGCAGCTCACCCTCGGCGGCACGACGATCGAACTGCACCACACCCCGGGCCACACCCCCGGCACCGTCTCCCCGGTCATCCCGGTCCGGGCGGGGCGCCGGCACCACAGCGCGATGCTGTGGGGCGGTCTCAAGCCGCCCTCGACGGTCGCCGAGCTGCGCACCTTCCTCGCCTCCGTCCACTCCTTCCGGGCCGTCATGCGCCGGGCGAACGTGGAGGTCGAGCTCTCCAACCACCCGAACGACCACGGCCTGGAACGGGCCGAGCAGCTGCGGCACCAGCCGCCCGGGGCCGCCAACCCCTTCCTGCTCGGCGGCCCCCGCACCCAGCGGTACATGGCGGTCATGGACGCGATGCTGCGCGGCCGCATCGCCGAGAAGGAGGAGGCCGTCGGGGCGGCGGAGGCGGCCGGGACGGCGGAGGGGGTCGTCGGGGCGGCGGTGGCCCACGGCTGTTGTTAGCCGGCTAGCCGCCGCTGTCGGCCGCCCGCGCCGCGATACCGGGAGCGGGCCGCACGCCGGGCCGTGCGGCGAAGACGCCGAGGGCGTTGGGGATCCTGCGTTCCAGGCCGTGGTCGAGGTGGTTGCGCACGGTGGGCCCGCCGGTGGCGGGGTCGCGGGTGACGAGGGTGGCGGAGGCGCCGCCGTCCAGGTAGGCGCCGTCCGGGCAGCCGAGCCCGCGCAGCACCCGGGCGAGCTCGGTGAGCGTCAGGCCGGTGGAGGTGCCCTCGCGCCCGTCCGTGGACAGCAGCGTCAGCACCCGCCCGCCGTCCGCGAGGCCGACCGCGCTGCGCGGCTCGGCGGTCGTGGCGTCCAGGCCCGCCGGCTCCTGCCCGTCGCGCAGCAGCCGGTAGGCGCCGAGCGCGAAGCGGAAGGGCACCGGAGTGTCCGGGACGAGGCGGTGGTCCACCGCGACCGGGGTGCCGACGGGCAGGCCCGCCAGCACCCGGGCGCCGGCCTCGCGGCCCAGCAGCACGGTGCTGCCCGCCGGGATCGGGCCCGCGCCCGGGGTCGGGGAGGTCGCGGCCACCCGGCCCCGGCGGACCGTCACCTCCCAGGTGTCCGCCGTGCAGGGGGCCGCGCGCGACTCGTCGTTCCCGCACGCCGCGCGGGCCCGGGAGACCTCGCCCCACTCCGGCGTGAACACCCCGATCGAACCGACCGGCAGGGCGTACTGGTTCAGCCCGCCCACCGGCCACACCCCGCCCGCGGCCCGCACACCGCCCCGCAGCACCAGGCGCCCCAGCCGGGCCACCCCGTCCGCCCCGACCCCGAGCACGTCCCGGTCGGTCTCCCCCGGCGGCGGCCGCCACCCGAACCGCTGCGCCGACGGCACCGCCGCCTTCAACGCCCGCCCCCGGTACACCTCCGGCCCGGACGGCGCCCCGGTGGCCGGCACCCCCGGGTGCTGTTCCTCGCTGATGTCGAAGAAGTCCCCGTTGACCGCCGCCACCGCACCGCTCGCACCGACCAGCGCGGTCAGCGGCGCCCGGGCCGCCACCGCGCCGGGGAACAGCAGGTCCGCCCGCACACCGGGCGCGCGCAGGTCGGCCCGCACGGCGTACACCCGCGCCCGGCCGTGCGGGGTGGGCACCGTCAGCTCCCGGTAGCCGACGCCGGGCGCGAGCACCGCCCAGTCCGCGGCGGCCTCGGCCCGGGAGGGCGAGGCGGCCGGGCCGATCGGACCCGCAGCCAGCAGGAGGGCGCCCGCGCAGCGCAGAACGGTCTTCATGCCGGCCATGCTGACGCCCACCGCCGAGCCGCCCCCGCACCGCCTGCGGCGCGCCGCCCGGCCGTCCCTCCCCCGCAGGAAAGCGGGCGGGCGGGGCGTTCGCGGGCTCCGGGGGTGTCTCACTCCGGCGGGGCGGAAGGGGTGCGGGGGTGCGGCAGGTTCACCACCACCAGGGCCAGTCCGGCCAGGGTGACGTTGCGGATCGCCGCGTCCAGGCCGTTCCAGGCCTTCGACTGCCACATGGCGAACCACTCGCCGCCGATCCCGATGAATCCGGCCCCGAAGAGGAGCAGCATCAGCAGCAGGCCGAGGGTGCTGAGGCGGCGCGCCGCCTCCGGCCGAAGCCACCAGGCGAGCGTTCCCGCCGTCAGCGCCAGGGCGCTCAGCGCCTCCCAGGCGATGATCGCCACGTAGGCGGCGTTCTGCAGGCCGGGCGAGGTGATGGAGCGCCACATCAGGTCCCGGTCCCGGAAGGTGGTGTCCATCGCCAGCACGTGCTGGACGAAGTGCTGGTTGGTGGCGAAGTCGGTGACGTTCCCGAAGACCACGAGGAGCTGGCAGAGGGCGTTCACGCCGGTGAGCACGGCCGCCGCCGCGGGCAGCGAGCCGAACGCGAGCAGGCGGTCGCGGAGGGTGGGGCCCGGGTTGGCGGGGCGGCTGGTCGGCATGCGGAACAGGCTAGCGCCCGGGGGGGGAGTTGGCCCGGCCGCGGTCGGGGTGGTGGGGTCGTTGCGCGAAGGGCTGACGGTTGATCATGCTCTTGTGCCGTGGCGGAACTTGAGGATGGTCCGGTGCGGTGCGGGACGGGCCGTGCGGACACCGTGCTGGTGGTGGTGCGCGGTCCGAGCGGGGCCGGGAAGTCGAGCGTCGCGGCGCGGCTGCGCGCCGCCTACGGCCGGGGCGTCGCGGTGGTGGGCCAGGACGTGCTGCGGCGCACCGTGCTGCGCGAGCGGGACGTCGTCGGCGGGGCGAACATCGGCCTGATCGACCTGGTGGCGCGGCACGCCCTCGACCACGGGTTCCACGTCGTGGTCGAGGGCATCCTCGCCGCCGACCGCTACGGCGCGATGCTGACCCGGCTCGCCGCGGAGCACCGCGGTCGCAGCTTCCTCTACTACCTGGACGTCGACTTCGACGAGACCGTGCGACGGCACGCCACCCGCCCGATGGCCGCGGAGTTCTCCCCCGAGCAGATGGCCGGCTGGTACCGGGCCCGCGACTTCCTGCCGGGCGGGCTGGAGCGGGTCATCGGGCAGGGCAGCACCCTCGACGGGACGGTCGAACGGATCCTCGCCGACACCGCCCTCACGCCCCCCGGCTGGACGCCGAGGCCCTGAGCTCGCGTTCCCGTCCGGCGGCGGAAACCGGGTTGCCCGGGTGGTGGTCGGTCGAGGATCATCCTGGGGTCCTGCACGCCCTCTGACCTCCGGAGACCCATGACCAGCGAACTGTCCGAAGCCCGGGAGCTCTTCGAGTCCGGCGACCCGCAGGGGTCGATGCGGGTGCTGCGCTCCGCTGCGGACCGGCTCCCGCCCGCCGAGGTCGCGCCGCTGCTGGCCGGGCTGGCCCGGGGCGCCGGTTTCGAGGACCTGGCGCAGGCTTCGACGGCGCTGGCGGCCCGGCCCGGGGACGCCGAGCGGCTCTACGACTACGGCTACGCCTGCGTCGAGCGCGGCATCGACGCGGTGGCCGTCCCCGCGCTGCGGGAGGCGCTGCGGCTGGTCCAGGCGCCGCCGGCCGCCGCGGTGCGCACCGGCCTGTTCCGCCGCAGGGCCAAGTCGCAGGCCGCCCCGCAGCTCGGGCTGCGCAAGGTGCTGCTGGAGCTGGTGTCGGCCCTGGAGGGCTGCGAGCGGCACGGCGAGGCACTGGCCGTGCTGCGTGAGCACGACGAGCGGCTCGGCGACTGGCCGGACCGGTACCTGACGGTCTACAACGCCCTGATGGACGGACGGATACCGCTGGCCCGTGAGGTGTTCGGGGCGATGTCGGCCCCCGAGGGGATCTGGGTGGGGCCGGGGCAGCGGGTCGGGCGGATGCTGGAGCGGGCCGCGGAGCTGCCGCCGGTGGACGGGCGGGACCTGCGGGGCTGGCACTACGTGCTCACCGGCGGCCTGCTCACCACCCTCTCGCCGCACGGCTTCGAGCAGGGCATGACCGGCCGCTGGGCCTACCTCCAGGACGACTTCGGGCACTGCCACCACGGTCTGGAGCGGCTGCGCGCCGTCCTGGCCGCCACCGGTCGCACGCCCGACTCGGTCGCGCTGCTGGCCGACCGGGGCAGCCGGGCGCTCGGGCTGGCCGCGGCGCGGCTGCTCGGGGTGCCGGCGGCGCCGTTCCGGCCCGGTACGCCGGGTGCGCTGGTGGTCGCGTACGACCTGAACGAGTGCGATCCCGCCGTGGTGGCGCAGCTGAACGAGCGCGCGGAGGGCCAGTTGCTCTTCGAGCACGCCACCTGCTGGACGGACCCGCCCGCCGTGACGGCCGATGTCTCCACCCTGCTGGGGCAGATCGTGAACGCCCCGTGGGAGCCGGGCCTGCAGTTCGGCGAGGACGGCGAACCGGCGGAGGCCGGGCCCGACCGGCGCTCGGCCGAGGAGCTCGCCGAGGCGATCCTCGCCGCCGCCCCGGAGGCGCCGGAGGGCGACGGCGGGACCCCGGCCGACCCGGACGCGGTCCTCACGGCCTTCGCCGCCCGCGCGGTCGGCTGGCCCGCCGCCGGTCCGCGCGACCGGGTGGCTTCCGCCGGGCCGGTGCGCAGCTCACGCTTCGCGTGACGGCCCGTCCCCACCCGCCGGGACGAAACCCTCCGGAACAAACAACCCCCCTGGTCACGGGCCTGCCGGGGTCACCTGGGAGGATCTGCGCCATGACGACCGACATCCGCCGCGCGGCGGGCACCAGAACCTTCTCCGACGTCCTGCTGTCGATGGTCGGCCTGCGCCGGGCGAGCACGGAGAAGGACCTGGCCGACCTCCGGGCGGGCACCACCTTGCAGGTGGCCTGTTCGAGCTCGACGCTGGGCACGGTCAGGATGCTGCCGATCGGCAAGGGCCGCACCGTTGCGCACACGGCCTCCGGCTACCTGCACCTCACGGCCGGCTCGGTGGCCTGGCGCAACCGGCGCACCGGCGAGGACGTCGCCCTCCGGGGGCCGTTCGGCCTGTCGGCGTCGGGGCAGAAGGCCCCGCACCCGAAGATGGCGCGCTTCGACCTGGTGGCGGACGGGGCGCAGCACGTGATCCTGATCCCCAAGGCCGATGTCCCCCTGGTGACGCAGGTGCTGGAGGCGGCCGGTGCGGCCGGCCGGTAGCGCGCCGGGCCGGGCGGCGGAAGGTCGAAGACGGGCCCTAGGCTCGCCCGCATGGGTCGTGACGGGCAGGGAAGTGACGGTGTGGTTCAGGTGCCGGCGCAGGTGACGGTGCCGGTGCCGCCGTTGGGCGGCTACGAGGCCGGGCGGCTGTTCCACCGGCTGTTGCAGTTGCTCCTGCGGGACTCGAAGGAGGCGGGGCAGCCGGTCGGCCTGCACCAGTACCTGCTGGGTGGCGTGGTGCAGTCGCACGAGCCCGCCCGGGCGCAGGGGGGTGACGCCGGGTCTCAGCAGCCGCGCTGTGCGTGCTGCGGTACGCCGTACCCGTGCCGCACGGTGCTCGGTGTGGCGGTGAGCGCGGGGTTGCCGATCCCCTGGGACTCCCCCGCCGCCGTGGTGCCCGCGCTGCGGGACGCGGGGCTGGAGCCCCGGCCGGGCGGTGAGGTCACGGCGGAGCGGGTGCAGTGGGTGCGCGGCTGGGACGCGCGGCGGACGGCGCAGGGGGCCTGGGAGATCGGCATCGCGCTCGACCGGGGCGAGGTGGAGACCCTGGCGGTGGGGGACGACGCGGCGATGGCCCGCTACCTGGCCGTGGCGGCGGTGGCCCTGGGCAGCCCGTACCCGTACGGCTGGGTCGAGGACGCGGCCGAGGCGGCGGCGGTGCGGCCGGCCGCGCACGCGCAGGTGGCCGAGTGGCGGGAGCGGGTGCGGCTGCCCTACCTGGACGTGCACCGGCAGTACGGGGCGGCCGGGGAGCCCGGGGGCGGGGCGAACTGACGCCCCGGTGCCCGGCCCCGCCCCCGCCCCGCTGTCCTGCCGGGGCGGGGGCGGGGCCAGGCCGCGCGGACCGGTCAGGGGTGGCCGTCCGGGCGGTGGACGCTGAGGCTGCCGTACGCCGACAGGGTGCCGGCCAGGTCGCCGGGCGCGTGGCGCAGGGTGGTGTCCAGGAAGGCCAGGGTGGTCGCGGCGACGAGGTGCGGGCTCGCGGTGCGGCCCAGGGAGCCGACGATCTGGGGCACCGGTGGCAGGTACAGCGGGCCGTCCATGAAGGTGAGGTGGGCGGCGCCGGGGACGGTGAGGCGGTAGCCGGTCGCGGTGTCGAGGGCGAGGGCCTCGGTGAGGCGGGGCAGGTAGCGCGGGTCGGTGCCGGGGGTGACGGCCTGGGTGAGCGCGAGCACCGGCTGGTGGAGGGCGGGGGTGGTGGGGCCGTGGGGGAAGCCGTCCAGGTCGATGACGGCGTCGATCCGGGGGTCCTGGCGGGCCGCCTGGAGGGCGGCGGCGCCGCCCATGGAGTGGCCGGTGGCGGCGACCTTGCCGGTGTCCAGGCGTCCGGCCAGCGGGTCGCTGCTCCCGCTCCGGTCCAGGTTCTCCAGCTGGGTGAGGGCGAAGCCGAGGTCGGCGGCGCGGACGGCCGTCCAGCCGGCGGCGAGTTGCTCGTCGGTGTCGCGGTCGCCGGAGGAGGTGGTCGCGGTGCGGATCGTGCGGCCGTCGTCGAGGACGACGGCGGCGGAGTCGTACGGGTGGTCGAGGCCGGCCACCACGTAGCCGTGGCTGGCCAGTTCCTCCGCCCAGGCGGTGTTCTGGGTGCGCACCCCGCCCGCCCCGGGGGAGAACAGGACGACCGGGAACCGCTCGTCCCCGCCGGACACGGGGGCGTTGAAGACCGCGTGGGTGCGGGCCCGCGGGACGCCGTCGACCAGGAAGCCGGGCAGGCCGACGCCGTGGGCGAGGGCGTCGGAGACGGTGCGCGCCTCCTGCTCGGTGCGCCCGAGGTACTGGGCCCGCGGCGCGTCCGCGGGGCTCTTCCGTGCGGGGTACCAGAGTTGGACGACGACGGTGCGCCGGTCGTCGGGGTCGGCGGTGAAGGTCTCGGGGCGCTGGGGGTCGGTCCACTGCACCACCCGGGTGCCGACCGCGAAGGGGCCCGACGGCTCGGGGAACACGGGCACCGGGAAGGCCCAGGCGGCCACCGGCCCCGCCGCGATCAGGCCCACGCAGGCCGCCGAGCCCGGCAGCGCCAGCCACCACCGGGCCCGCCACCCGGGCCGGCCGGGGGCGGCGGGGTCGCCGGGGTCGGTGGCGGGGTCGGCGGCAAAGCGGTGGATGCGGCGGAGCCGTCGCAGCAGGGGGGCGAGGGCGAAGGGCAGCGCGAGGGCGGCCCCGGCCAGCACCGGCAGCAGTTGCCAGCGGAGCCCCACCACGCCCAGCACCGCCGTGGCCAGGACGAGGACCGCCACCGCCGCGACGGTGACGCGCGGTCGGGCGGCGGGGGGAAGCCAGCGCGCCACCACCAGCGCGAGGGCGCCCAGCACGGCGAGGAACTCGGGAGGGGACATGGACAGTCCCGTGATGATCTCGGTCACGCCGCCATCGTCGGGGCGGGGCACCGGGCGCCGCATCGACCCCCGGTCGCCCCCCGGTCGCCCTCGCCTGCCACCGCGGTCGCAACCGGGCACGCCGCACGGGCGGGTGCACTGCGACCGCAGGAGGTACCGCACTCCTCCTGTGGTCGTACAGGGCCGGTGGTGCCGTCAGACGGCGGACTCATGTGCGCCGCCGCCCCCGCGGCCTACCGTGGCGTGGCGCGCTCAGCGGGCACGGCGCATTCAACAGGACCGTCGGGACCGACGCCGACAGGGATGTGGGGAACGTGGGGATGACCGAGGCGGCCGCGCAGTCCGGCCCGGGCCGGGTGGTGCGAGCGGTGGGGAGCACGCGGCTGCGCGGCCTCCGACCGCCGCCCGCCGTACGGGAGTCGCTGCCGCTCGCGCTGCTGCTGCTCCATGTCGCGGCCACCCGCGCGCCGCGGGAGTTCCCGGTGGCCGCGGCCCTCACGGTGGCCCTCGCGCTGCCCCTGGTGTGGCGGCACCGGGCCCCGCGTGCGGTGTTCGGCGCCGTGGCCGGCGCGGCCTTCGTCCAGTGGCTGGCGGGCGTCCAACTCCCCGCCGATGTCTGCCTGTTGGTGGCCCTGCACGCGGTGGCCGCGCACGCGGGCCGGCGCGACGCGCTCCTCGCCGGCGCCGTGGTGGAGGGCGGGGCGCTGCTGGCGTGCCTGCGCTGGGCGACGGAAGGCGCGTTCCTGGCGCCCTTCGTCGCACTGAGCGCGGCGGTCGTCGCCGCCGCGGCGCTGGGCGCGAACGCGCGCACCACCCGCGCCTACCTCGCGGCGCTGGAGGAACGGGCCACGCACCTGGAACGCCAGCAGGACCAGCAGGCGCGACTAGCCGTCGCCGAGGAGCGCACCCACATCGCCCGGGAGGTGCACGACATCGTCACCCACAACCTGTCCGTCATGGTCGCGCTCACCGACGCCGCCGTCCACGCCCAGCACCGCTCGCCCGAGCGGGCCACCGCCGCGATGGTCCAGGCCTCCGAGACCGGCCGTCAGGCCCTGACCGACATGCGGCGCTCGCTGGGCATCCTGCGCACCGACGAACCGGACGCGCAGCGCCACCCGCTGCCCGGCCTCGCCCAGTTGGAGGCCCTGGCCGAGCGGATGCGCGCCGCCGGGCTGGCGACCCGGGTCGAACTGCGGGGCGGCCACGCCCACGTGCCCGCCACCGCCCAACTGACCGTCTACCGCCTGGTGCAGGAAGCCTTGACCAACACCTTCAAACACTCCCCCGCCGGCACCCGCGCCGAGGTCCAGGTCCGGTGCTCGGCCGCGACCGTGACCGTGGACGTCACCGACAGCGGCCCCGGAACCGCCTCCCGCCCCGACCCCGGGACCGGAACCGCCTCCGGGGGCAGGACCGGGGCGGGGGCCGCTGCGCCCGGCCACGGCATCCCCGGCATGCGCGAGCGCTGCGCCGCCTACGGGGGGACGCTGCGGGCCGGACCGCTCCCGGGCGGCGGCTGGGGCGTGCACACCCGCCTCCTCCTCGACGGCGACGGAGCCGTGCCCGCATGACGATCCGCATCCTGATCGCCGACGACGAGGCGCTGCTCCGGATGGCCTTCGCCACGATCCTGGAGGCCCAGCCCGACATGGCACCGGTGGGCGAGGCCGCGGACGGCGCCCAGGCCGTACGCCTCGCCCGGGAGCTGCGGCCCGACGTCGTCCTCATGGACGTCCGGATGCCCGGGACCGACGGGATCGAGGCGACCCGGCAGATCACCCTGGCCTCCCCGCGGAGCAGGGTGCTGATCCTCACCACCTTCGACCTGGACGAGTACGCCTTCGCCGGCCTCGGCGCCGGGGCCTCGGGCTTCCTGCTGAAGAACACCAGGCCCGAGGAGCTCCTCACCGCGATACGCAACGTGGCCGCGGGTGACGCGGCGCTCTCCCCGCGGATCACCCGCCGCCTGCTGGAGGACTTCCGCCCGCACCTGCCCGACGGCACCCGCACCGGCCCCGGCAACGGCAGCGGCAGCGGCAACGGCAGCGGCCGGGACGAGCGGCTGGGCCGGCTCAGCGCCCGCGAGCGCGACGTGCTCCTCCAGGTGGGCCTCGGCCTGTCCAACGCCGAGATCGCGGCCGCCCTGTACCTCGCGGAGGCGACCGTGAAGTCCCACCTGGGGCGGATCCTGCACAAGCTCGAACTCCGCGACCGGATCCAGGCCGTGGTCTTCGCCTACGAGAACCGCCTCGTCCCCCCGGCCTGACACCGCCCGCCCACGGGCCGGTGCGGCCCGGCAGGGCGGGGCGGGGCCGCTACCTGCGCCCCTCCTCGTCCTCCTCGCCGTCCGGCGGCAGGCCGACCTCCTCGCGGTCCTCCTCGGTGCGCTCCTCCAGCTCGGCCTCGTCGGGGCGCCGGGGCAGGCCGCGGCCGTGGCCGGTGTCGGGATCGCCCTCGACGTCCTTGTTCGACTTGTGGTGCGACATGGGGATCCTCCTCGGCCGGACGGCCCCTGGTCGGGTACGGGCTCGGTACGGGTTCGGTACGCGCCCCCTCCCATCACCTCTCCGGGCCCGGCGGCCCGCAAGTCGGGCGGGCGGCCGCGGTCGGCCACGGGCCGGGCGGTCCGCTTGGGCGTTGGCCGTACGGCGGGCGGGTGGCGACGGTACCGTGCTGGGCATGCGAATGACCGAACGCCTGTGGGCGGCAACGGTGTTGGCGATCACCTGTGCGGGGCTGGGCGGGTGTTCGGGGGCGGGCGCCCCGGCGGCGGACACGGCCGCGAGCACCCCGGCGGGCGCGGGTACCGGAGCCGGTGCCGGAGCGGGCGCGGGCGGCGGGGCCGAGGAGGTCGAGGGGACCGAGCTCGGCTCCGGCCACCTGCGGCAGATCGTCGAGTCGGTGTACCTGTCCGGCACGGCGGGGCTGCGCGGCGGCGAGGTGCTGCGGCCCGGGCCGGGCAAGCCGCTGGCGCTCTCGCCCTGCCGGCTGGAGGCGCCGCGGGCCGGTGTGCGGATCGACGACAAGGTCCGCACCGGGGCTCCGACGGTGCCCGTGCCGGCCCTGTACGAGCTGCGGGTGCCCGCCGCGGCGGACGGGATGTGGGCGAGCGTGTACGTGCTCGCGCGCGGCACGGACAGCACGAAGCTGCTCGCCGACGTGGTGACGGCCGGCCGGGCGTGCGAGCCGCGCACGGTCGCGCCCGACGACCCCCGCTCGCGGTCCACCGTGCCGGTGGCGACCACCGTGGGGATCACCACCGGGACGGAGGGCCCGGGCGTGGCCGTGCTCACCCGGTCGGTGTCCGCCGCCCCGGGCGCCACCACCCCGCCCGCGGGCCCCGGCTGGACCATCGGCCCGGACGGGAAGCTGGTGCCCGACGGCGACCTGCGGGCCTCCCCCGCGTCGGGCCCGGTGGACGTGGACTACGGCGAGGCGGTGTTCTACGGCACCAACGGCCGGGTCCTGGTCGAAATGGTCAGGGTCGGCGGGAACCGCACCCCGACGAACGCCTCCCCCGGTGCCCCGGCCGCCGAGGAGGCCTACCCGGCCGCACAGCGGGCCCTGAGAGAACTGCTCGCCGGCTTCAAGGGCCTGCCGGACTGACCCCGCCGCCGGGCGCCGGGAACACCCGGCGGGAGGAGCGGCCCGCACCGACCGCACCGACCCGCGGGCACGGGCGCGGGCGCCTCACTCGGTGTCGGCCACCGGGACCTCGTCCTCGCGGATGATGATGTGGTCCTCGCCCTCGATCTTGATCTCGGTGCCCGCGTAGCCCTTGGCCGGGGCCTTGTCCTCGGCGGACGTCGTCGCCTCGTTGTCCTCGCTCATGTCTCCTCCTTCTCCTTCCGGTCGACGCCGTGTCGACCCGCACCGATCCTGTCATGACGGACCGTCATCAGAAGGTCACTCGCACGGATCGGAGGAACCCTCCCCCACCGAGCGGTCCTTCCCGGCGGGGCGGGGTTCAGGGGGCGGTGAACAGGGCGGGGAAGGCCGGGGCCAGCCAGGGGCGGCGGCCCCAGGCGAGGACCTTGCCGCGCAGCAGGGCGTCGGTGGCGCCGAGGCGGCCCAGGGCCATGAGGAAGAACGCCACCGGCTCGGTGAGGATCGTGCAGTCCGGGCGGCGCGGCGGCTGCGGGCTCACCGTGGCGGCGCCGTCCGCGAAGGTCACCGCGAAGCCTTCCAGGCCGCGGATCCGCAGGCGGTAGCAGGCGTTGTGGCCGGCCGCGGCGCGGGGGTCGACCACCCACGGCATGGCGGTTCGCAGGAAGGGCAGCGTCAGCGCGACGCGCCGGCGGTCCAGCGGGTGCGGGCGGCCGAGGGCGCGGGCGATGTCGTAGAGGTGGGCCAGCATGTGGGTCAGCAGGTAGGCGGTGAGGGCGTCCAGGTCCATCGCGCCGAGCGGGGTCGTCACCGGGGCGGTGCCGGGGCGCGGGGTGGCCGCCGCGGTGAACTCCCGTGCCCGCTCGGCGATCTGCGCGGCGAGGACGGCCGGGTCGCGTTCGGGCCGGGCGGCCAGGGCGGCCGCGTTCGCGGCGGCCAGCGAGCCGGGGGTGCCGTCGCCGTAGGGCCGTTGCCCGCCGGCGGCCAGGGCGGCCATCAGCTCGTTGGCCATCGCGAGGTGGGCGGCGGCTTCGGCGACCGTCCAGGTGGATCCGGGGACGGGGGTTCCCCCGTCGCAGCCGGCCAGCAGGGCGGGGGCCTCGTCGCCGACCTCGGTCACCGCCCGCAGGAGCGCGGTGCGGGCGGCACCGGGGCCGGCGGCGCCGGGGCGGTGCGGGGGCTGCGGGGCGTTCATGGGGGTGAAGCGTGGCCCACTCCCCCGCCGCTGTCCAGGGGTACGGCGCGGTCGGCACGGTCGGTGCGGTCGGTGCGGTCGGTGCGGTCGGTGCGGGGACGGGACCGGGCCCCCGCCCGGCGGGCGGGGGCCGTCGGGCCTGGACGGTCCGACGCTCCGTCAGTGGGCGACGATCTGGAGGTTGGCGCTCTGGCCGGCGGTGCCGCCCACGTAGAAGGTGTGGCCGTCGGGGCCCAGCGCCAGGCCGGTGAGGCCGTCCTCGTCGAGGTCGCCGGCGCTGTCGGCGGGGACGGGGGCGCCGGTGGCGGTGTCGAGGGCGAGGACGGAGGTGCTGCTCGTGCCGTAGTTGCTGTCGGCGAGGTAGAGCCGGGTGCCGTCGGCGCTGACCTGCGGGTTCTCCAGGGCGTCGCTGCCGGTGGCGGGGTGGAAGGTGGTGGTGACGGTGTCGGTGGCCGGGTCGATGACGGTGCTGGCGCCGCTGCCGAGTTCGGCGAGGCCGAACAGGCGCTTGCCGTCGGGGGTGAACGCCAGGTTGTAGTCCAGGTTCGTGGCGGTGCCCTGGACGGTGCCGGCCACGGTCGGCGCGGTGGCGGCCGCGGCCACGTGGACCACGCCCTGGCTGGTGCCGACGTACACGTCGCCGGTGCCCGGGCGGGCCGCGGGGGCGCCGACGTAGGGGGCCTGGACCTGGACGGATGCGGTGAAGGCCCGCTGCGCGGTGGCGAAGGCCAGGATCCGGCTCTGGCCGTTCTGCCGGTAGGAGGTCGCGCCGTTCTGGGAGACGTACAGGGTGGCACCGTCCGGGCTGAGGGCCAGTCCGGAGGTGGAGCCCGCGGTCCAGCCGGCGGGGCGCGGCTGGTCGGGCAGGGCGAGGGTGGCGAGCAGGGTCAGGGTGGCGGTGTCCACCACGCTGAGGCGCTGGCCGTCGAGGACGTACAGGCGCGAGCCGTCCGCGCTGAGGGCCGGGTGGGCGCTCCACTGGAGGGTGCCCAGGGCCAGGCGGGCGGTGACGGCGCCGGTCTGGGTGTCCACCGTCTTCACGGTGGAGGTGTTGTCGGCCTCGGTCACCACGACGTAGGCCTTGGCGCCGTCGGGGCTGACCACCGGCACGACGCCCCGGGCGCCGACGGCGATGGTCGCCTCGGTGCCGGACAGCGGTGCGGCGGCGGTGGCCGCGGTGGCGGCGGTGCCGGTGAGGGCGAGCAGGGCCGTGGTGGCGGCCGCGGTGAGCGTGGCGGCGGTACGGCGGTGGGTCGTGCGGGACATCGGTTTCCCCCTCGTGGAACGTGCGGTGCCGTGCGGCGTGGTGGCGGGCCGTCAGCGCTGGATGACCTGCGGACCCGCGGTGCCGGGGGGCAGGCTAGCCGATGCGGATGAAGATCCGATCGACGTACGGGCGAGCGCACGGTGACCACTCGTCGGCCGCAGCTCGTCGGCTACGGCTCGGCGGCTACGGCTCGTCAGGGGCGCTGCCGGTGGCGGTGCCCAGGTGCCAGGCCTCGATGTCGCGGTAGTGGATCGGGCCGGGGCCGCGGCCGGTGTTGCTGCCGACCAGGTGGAGGCGTTCGGCCCGCCAGGGGCGGCCGTGGAAGCCGGTGAGGCCGGCCGCGGCCAGCGGGACGCCGGTGGGGTCGTCGCGGCGGGCCCGGGCCAGGGTCAGGTGGGGGCGCAGCGGGCGGTCGTGGAAGTCGATGCCGCAGGTCCTGGCCAGGGTGCGGACGTCGGTGGCGAGTCGGTGCAGGGCTTCGAGGTCGCCGTCGATGTCGGCCCACAGGAGGCGGTCGTCGAAGTGGCCGCCGCCGTGCAGGCCCAGGCGCGGGGCGGGGTGCGCGGGGGCCAGGGCGGCCAGGGCGGTGCGCAGCGGCGGTACGGCGGTGGTGGGCAGTTCGCCGAGGAAGGCGAGGGTGATGTGCCAGTCCTCGATCCGGTTCCACCGCAGCCGCGGGTAGGCGGCGTAGGCGGGGCGGAGGGCGTGGGCCAGCTCGTCCTTGGCGTCGTCGGGTGGGGCCAGGGCCACGAAGACGCGCCGGGTCGAGGGTTCGGGGTGTTCGTCCACGGGGGATTTCTAGCACCCCGGCCGTCGGGTGGGTCGGGGCGGGGACCAGGGGCTCGGGGACCAGGGGCGGGGCTCGGGGGCGGGGGTCAGCGGGCGGCCGGGGCGAGGTCGAGGACGACCAGCTTGTCCGTCCGGTAGCCGTCGAGGTCGGGGTCGTGCCAGGACTGGCCCGCGCGGATCCGGTGGAACCTGAACGTGGCGTTCGTCCCGTTGGCCGCGACGATGCAGCGCACCGGGCCCGGGTGGTCCGCTCCGGTGAGGAGGCGGCGGAACTCCAGGGCGAGGGCGATCCCGTGCAGGAGGAGGAGCCGTTGGCCGTCCTCGGAGATCTGCGGGGCGTCGTCGACGGTCCGAACCTCGACGGGGACGTGGTCCTCCAGGTGGAAGGAGCTGTCGGCGCACTCCCAGGCGGTGAGGTCGGTGAAGGCGGCGGGCGCGGCGCCGGCGTCGGCCGTCGAGTCGGCCCAGGTGAGGACGGCTCCGCGGCGGGTGATCCCGTCGGCGAGGCGGCCGCGCAGGCCGGGGGCGAGGCCGCCGGGCGGCGTCAGGGCGGCGGGGTGGTCGTGCACTCCGAGCGCCTGGGCGGCGGCGTCGTTCATCGTCAGCGACAGCATGTGGCCCATGGTCGCAGCAGTTGGAGCAGGGGGCTGGGGTCCCGGGCGGGAGGGGTCAGTCTCCTTGGGACCAGGCGGCGACGGGCAGCGAGAGGTAGACGCCGAAGTCGGTGAGCCCGGTCGCGGCGCGGATGTTCGCGTGGAGGGTGTCCACGCGTTCCTGGCGGTCGGCCGCGCGGCTGGCGAACCACTTCGACTTGACCTCGATCACCACCGCCAGGCCGCTGCGGTCCAGCGGGCCCAGCGGCCGGAAGCGCAGTTCGACGTCGCCGGGTCGCAGGTCCCCGTCGTACGGCTCCTCGGGGCACTCCACGGCCAGGGACACCAGGTGCGGCAGCACCGAGCCCAGCTCGCGCAGGGTGGACTCGGGCACGGTGGGCGCGTGGGTCACGTCGACGAGCGGCATGTCCGCCACCCTAAAACGCCCGGCCCGGGCCGGTGGGCCCGGCCAGGGCCGGTGGTGTCTCCCGCGGAGCGGCCGCGGGAGACACCGCCGCCGGGGCTACAGGGTCTTGCTCGCCAGCAGGTTCCCCTGGGCGTCGTACGCGGCGAGCCTGATGCCGGTGAGGGGCTGGGGCTGGCCCTTCTCGGAGCCGGTGGGCTTGAGGGCGGACGCCCAGGCGTAGCCGCTGGCGTAGCCCGGGGTGCCGGGGAGCGAGGCGACGGTGGCCCAGTGGGCCTGGCCGTCGAGTTCGACGGTCATCCGGGCGACCTGTCCGGGCCCGTGGTAGACGACGTTGTACAGGCCCTCCTGGTTCTGGGCGGGGTTGCGGTAGTACTGCATGGTGAGCTCGGTGGTGGCGCTCGCCGCCCAGGAGTAGCCGCCGCAGCCCGGGCCGCTGCCGTGGACGGAGGCGTCGTGGATGCAGATCTCCCGGTCCTTCAACGACATCCACCAGCCGGGGCGGTCCAGCGGCAGTTGCTGGCCGGGCTCGGCGACGACGGCCTCGGGGGCCGGTCCCGCCGGGAGCAGCGGGGCCTGCGCGGCCGGGGCCGCGGCCGGGGCGAGGGCCCTGCCGCCGTCCCGGGCGGACAGCACCGCGCCGGTGCCGACCGCCACCGCGAGCGCGGCCGCCACGGCCGACGCGCCCACCACCATCCGCCGCCGCTGGCGGCGGGCGTGGATCCGTACGGGCTCGGCGGACCAGTGGGCCACCGTGAGCCGGGACGCCTCGTCGTGCAGGGCGCCGCGCACCATGTCCTCGGTGTCCATCAGCTGTTGTCTCCGTTCGTGCCGTCGGTCGTCGTAGCGCCGGCGCCCGCGTAGGGGGCCAGCGCCGGATGGGTGCGCAGTTTCGCCAGGCCGCGGCTGGCCTGGCTCTTCACGTTGCCCAGTGAGCAGCCGAGGATCTCGGCGACCTGCTGCTCGCTCATGTCCTCCCAGTAGCGCAGGACGACCACGGCCCGCTGGCGCTGGGGCAGTTGGGCCAGTGCCTGGAGCAGCACCGAGCGCTCCTCGACGTCGCGGTGGTCGGCGCCCGGGGTGTGCGCCCGCTCGGGGAGGACGGGTACGAGCAGCTGCCTGACCCTGCGGCGCCGGTGGCGGCTCAGGTTGTTGTTCACCAGGGCCCGGTGGACGTAGGCGTCCGGTTCCTGGAGGCGGCTGATCCGGGGCCAGTTCCGGAAGGCCTTCGCGAACGTCGCCTGTACGACGTCCTCGGCCTCGTGGTAGTCGCCGGTGAGCAGGTAGGCGGTGCGCACCAGCCGTGGCCAGCGCGAGGCGGCGTACCCCTCGAAGTCGAGCTCCCGCAGGCCGGGGCCGCCCGCGGCGGGCGGGGCGGGCCGGGGCCGGTCCTCCACCGGGGCGGGCAGTATCCTCGCGGTCATCCAGTTCCTCTTCACGTTCCGCGCGACGGCCCGACCGGGCCATCGCTCTGCCCTACTCACCGCCGCGACGGCGCAAGGGTTGCACGCCGGAACCGAATCCTCCGACCGGGGCCCACGCGACCGGCCACCCGGCTGCCGCTACCTGCGCCCCCGCCCGCCGCTCCTGAGGTCCGCCCGGCGCAGGCGGTTGCGGCCGTAGGCCCAGAGCACGGGGACGGTCACGGCGACGGCCACGACGGTGTCGGCCAGCAGCAGGGCGGGGACGCGCCACAGGGGGCGCAGGGCGCGGGAGAGGCGGTGCACGGTTCGGGGTCCTTTCCGGCGGGCCGGACGGGCGTCCGGCTTCCGTGGAAGCGGTGGAGGCGGTGGAAGTGGTGCAAGTGGTGGAAGTGGTGGAAGTGGTGCAAGTGATCGTCACCGGGCGGGCGGGGTGCGCGGAACGGCCGTTCGGCCGAGGCTGGGGGCGGTGCCTCGGCCGAACGGTGGAGGTCCGGGGCGCCCGGGGCCGCGTACCGTGAACGACCATGATCACCTTCCCGGCGCGCGCCGAGTTCGCCTCCTGGGCCGCCGAGCGGCGCGGCCCGGCCATCGGGGTCGCCGCCGCGACCGCGGCCGCCGTCACCGCCGAGGCGTTCGCCACCGGCTTCGCGCCGACGGTCCTCGCGACGGTCGCGGTCGGCCTGCTCTGCCTGCTGGCCCTGCTCTCGCCGCCCCGCCTCCTGGTGCGCACCGGGTGGGCCGCGGTGACCGCCTCGATCGCCCTGTCCCTCGTCACGGGCCAGCTGCGGCACCGCCCCGAGGTCACCTTCGGCCTGACGGAGATGGGCGTCCTGCTGCTGCTCGTCACCCGGGCCGTGCGCTACCAGCCGCCCCGGCACCTGTTCCCGCTCGCCACCGCCGCCTGGCTGGCCACCCCGCTGCTCGTCCTGCGGCTGCCCGGCTCCGAGTGGGTGCACGTGGGCCGGTACGTCGTGCCGGCCCTGCTGCTCGCCGCCCCGGTGGCGGTCGTGCTCGGCCTGTACCTGCGGCTGCTCGACACCACCCGGGGGCGGGAGGAGAACGCCCGGCTGAACGCCCAACGGCTGGAGTACGCCCGCGAGTTGCACGACTTCGTCGGGCACCACGTCACCGCCGTCACCGCCCAGGTCAAGGCGGTGCGCTTCACCACGGCGGCGGGCTGCCCGCCGACACCGCAGGTGCTGGACCGGGCGCTGGCCGACATCGAGGACGCGGCCGCCCAGGCCACCGAGTCGATGCGGGCCATGGTCGCGCTGCTGCGCCGCCCGGACCGCCCCGCCCCGCTCTGCGCCCCCGCCGGCCTGGACGCCCTGCCCGCCCTGGCCGCGGCACTGCGCGCCGCCGGACCGGCCGTCTCCCTCACCCTCGACCCCCGGCTGACCGCGACGCCCCCGGCGGACCACATCGCCTCCGCCGTCCACCACATCGTCCGCGAGTCGCTGACCAACATCCGCAAGCACGCGGCCCGCGCGGACACCGCCGGCATCGACGTACGGCTGTCCGCCGGCGACCCCGGCGTCCTGACGGTCTGCGTCACCGACGACGCGCCCCGGCCCGCCGCCGAACCGTCACCGGGCCGCGGCCGCGGCGGTTTCGGCATCGCGGGCCTGCGCGAGCGCGTGCACGCGCTGGGCGGGGAGCTGAGCGCGGGGCCCGGCCCGGTCGGCGGCTGGCAGGTCGCCGCCGAGATCCCGCTCGGCCGAAGCGCCCCCCGTCACGCTTCGTGACAGCTGGCAGGATGGGCGGCATGACCATCCGTGTCCTCCTCGCCGACGACCAGGTCACCGTGCGCGCCGCGTACCGGATGATCCTCGACTCCCAGCCGGACATGGAGGTCGTCGCCGAGGCCGGGGACGGCCGCACGGCGGTGGCCGAGGCCCTGCGGCTGCGCCCCGACGTCTGCCTGCTCGACATCCGGATGCCCGGCACCGACGGCCTGGAGGCCACCCGCCTGCTGGCCGGCCCCGACGCCGAGCACCCGCTCAAGGTCGTCATCGCGACCACCTTCGACCTCGACGAGTACGTCCACGGCGCGCTGCGCCACGGCGCCTGCGGCTTCGTCCTCAAGGACTGCTCGCCCGCCCTGCTCATCGAGGCCGTGCGCGCGGCGGCCGCGGGCGACTCGCTGATCTCCCCCTCCGTCGCCTCCCGGCTCCTGCGCGACCTCGCCTCCCGTCCGCCGGCGCGGCCCCGGCGCCGCGGCCCCGACACTCCCCCGCCCCAGGAGCCGCTCACCCCGCGGGAACGGGACGTCGTCGCGATGGTCGCCCGGGGGCTGACCAACGACGAGGTCGCCGCCGCCCTCCACGTCACCCTCTCCACCGTCAAGACCCACCTCGGCAACGTCCAGCGCAAACTCGGCGCCCGCAACCGCGTCGAGGTCGCCGCCCGGGCCTGGCAGCACGGCCTGACCTGACCCGGGCGGCGGCGCCGCGGCCGGGGCGCCGGGGCGGGTCAGCCGGTCTGCTCCTGCTCGGCCTCGACCTGGGCGTTCCACTCGCGCTTGGCGGCCCGCCAGGCCTCGTCGCTCTGGCCGAGCCGCCAGTAGCCCGAGACCGACAGCCGCTCGCGCGGGACGCCGCGCTCCACGCGCAGCAGGTACCGCAGGTCCTTCACGAAGCCGGCCTCGCCGTGCACGAACGCGGACACCGTGCCGGCGGGGAACTCCAGGGCGGCGACCGCCTCGACCAGCGCCTCGCCCACCGGGCGCGCGCCGCGGTGCAGCCAGTGGATCGCGGCCCCGGCGGGCGAGAGGACCTTCTGCTCCTCGGCGGCGTCCGCGACCTCGACGAAGGCGTGCACCACGGCGCCGGCCGGCATCCGCTCCAGCGCCGCGGCGATCGCGGGCAGCGCGCTCTCGTCGCCCGCCAGCAGGTGCCAGTCGGCGTCCGCGTCGGGGGCGTAGCCGCCGCCGGGGCCCAGGAAGCGCACCGTCTCACCGGGCTGCGCGCGGGCCGCCCAGGGCCCGGCGAGGCCCTCGTCGCCGTGCACCACGAAGTCGACGGTCAGCTCGTGCAGCGCCTGGTCCCAGGCCCGCACGGTGTACGTCCGGGTGACCGGCCGCTGCTCGGGCGGGAACTCCTCGCGGATCCGAGCGAGGTCGAAGGGCTCGGGGTAGTCCACGCCCTCGGGGGCGAAGAGCACCTTGATGTAGTGGTCGGTGAACTCGGTGGCGTCGAAGTCCGCCAGCCCCGCGCCGCCGAGGACCAGGCGCACCATGTGCGGGGTGATCCGCTCGGTGCGCAGCACCCGTGCCTCACGGGCGCGCGGTGTCCGGCGGGTCGGTTGCTCTGCCATGGTGCCCCCTGGGCCGTGTGGTCGTCGCGCTGCCTGGTTAGGCTTGCCTAAGTTAGCACTTCTGAGGCGGCGTCCGGTCCGGGGTGGGGCGGGGCTGTCGTGGGGCTCAGCGCGGCGGGTCGATCCTCTCGACCGGGCCGAAGTCGCGGAAGGTGCCGCGGGTGCGGATCTGGACGCCGCCGAGGTCGGTCTTCCGGTCGAAGCGGACGGTGTGGCCCTGGGCGTCGATCCACTGGTCGAGCCGGAAGCCCTCCACGCCCTTGCTCTTGAGGATCTTGTACTGCTCGGCCTCCAGGGGCTTCACCTGCTCCACGCCGACCGTGCCGGCAAGGTGGAAGCAGGGCGTGCCCTCGCAGTCCTCCATGCCCGTGCGGGCGGACGGGCCGAGGGCCAGCAGCGCCTTGGCGTAGCCGTGGTAGTCGGCGACCCGGTCGCCGAGCGGTGAGGTGCGCCAGCTGCTGCCGCTGCGGATGTAGGTGGTGCCGTCGCCGGTGACGACGACGTTCGGGGTGTCGCTGCCGCCGGCCACGTCGCCGCCGGCGGCGCTCATGGACTCGGTGAGCCGGCCGGAGCGGACCGGGCCGTTGAGGTTCACCCGGGCCTTGGTGCGCGAGTTGAGCGGGCCGGCCTCGGTGGTGAAGTCCTGGGTGGCCGCGTACGGGGTCGCCTCCGCGAGCGCGAGCGCCTTCTCCGGGTCGATCGCCCCGCCCGCCGTCGTGGCCACGGCGGTGGCGGTGGTCGCGGCGGCGGTGGGCGTCGGAGTGGCCGTGGGCGTGGGCGTCGGGGTGGCGGTCGGCGCGGCCCCGGCGGTGGTGGCCGGCGCGGTCGGCGAGGCGGTCGGCGCCTTGTCGTCGTCGCAGCCCACCAGGGCGGCGAGGGAGACCGTGGCGGCGGCGACGGCGAGCACGGTGGAGCGGCGCATGGTCAGGAGACCCCCCGGTCGGACGAAGTAACGGGGCATCCTGACACAGCGGCTGATCCGAGGGCGAACCGTTTTCCCGTCAGGGCCGCTTTCCGTCGGGGTCGCTTTCCCGTCGGGGTCGCTTTGGCCTCGCCACGGGCACAACGGGTCTAAATGGCGGAGAAGGTGACGCCTGAACAGAAACCGGACCAGAAAGGAGGCGTGGCGCGGGCGACACCTCGTCGCCAACCGCCACGGTCGGCAATCGGCGGGAGCCGCTCCGGAACATGATGGTTGGCCTGCGGAATGGTTATCGGTTATTCTCCGGCCGACGCGATGGGGGGGAATCCTTCGCGTTGCCGCGGATATCGCGGCCATTTCGGACTTACTTGAGGTTGAATTGAGACTTCGGCCTGCAGTTCTGGCTGTTTCCCTGATCGCGTCCCCGCTCGCGCTGGCCCTGCCGGCCCAGGCGGCGACGCCGGACAAGGACCACTCCGTCACGGTCGGCGGATTCGCCTCGGTGGAGGCGGGCGGTGACTGGTCCGAGGGCACCGTCACGGTCAAGAACGACGCGGACGCGCCCTACGGCGGACAGCACCTCGTGCTGTACTTCGGCACCCAGATGCTCGGCGTGGACCAGATCGTCGCCGAGTACGCGGACGGCACCTCCGGCGCCTGGCAGCCGGTGAAGCTCGTGGACCAGGACCTCGGTGCCACACCGGCCGGCCACCAGGGCGTGGCAACCGACCTGACCGGCGCCGGGATCGACGTCCCGGCGCACGCCTCACGCACGTTCAAGCTGCGGTTCAAGCTGGTGCAGTCCACGCACGAGGGCCCGAACAGCGACGTCGCCGTCGAGCCGCTCCTGGCGCCCGCCCTGAGCGCGGACGGCCAGGCCAAGGACTTCACGGTCCGGGGCGTCGGACGGGGCGTGAAGACCACGGGCCTGACCACCACCGTCACCGGCCTGCCCAAGGACCTCCCGGCCGACGGGAAGCCGCAGGCCTTCCAGGTCTCGATCAGGACCGCCAACGGCTTCGACTGGCACCTCACCCAGGCATCGTTCTTCCTCTGGGCGGGCCAGAAGTACGGCTCCATGACCGGCCCGTCCGCCTGTGACGCCCAGGTGGACGTCCAGGACCCGCAGGACGGCAGCTGGCACAAGGTCAGCATGCAGGCCGGCGGCGTCGAAGGGCAGTTGGTCGACCTGACCAAGTGGGCCACCGGCCCGGTGGACAACCGGGTGCTCAACGCCCGTGTCACGCTCGGCAAGAACTTCAGGACCGACACGGACGCCTCGCTGAACTTCGGCCAGTTCGGGGGCGCCGACCGAACGCTGTTCTGGACCTCACAGCCGATCGCCGCCACCCCGGTCGACGGCGCCCCCGAGTGCCTCGGCCAGAGCACCCCGGCGCCCACCCCGACCACCACCGCGCCCGCGGTCGTCCCGGCCGCTGCGGTCACCGCGGCAACCGCCAAAACGGTGACGGCGGCGGTGGCCAGGACGGACACCGGCACCTCCGTGGACGGCACCGGCGCGACCGAGCTCGCCGACACCGGCTCCAACGGCGCCGGCCTGAGCGCCGGCATCGCCGGTGCCCTCCTCGTCGCCGGCGGCGCCGTCGTCACGCTGACCCGACGTCGGACCCGCGGCAGCAACTGACCAGCACCTGAATCGGGCAGCTGTTTCCCGGGGTCGTCGGCCCCGGGAAGCAGCTGCCCTTCCGTTCGCCCCTGCGGCGCCGGCCCGGCCCGTCCCCCGATCGGGCCGCGGCGGCGTTCCCCCGCCGTACGGAGCGGGGCGCAAGGCCCCGGGGTCAGCGCAGGACGAGGAGCTTGGTGCCCGGGACGAGCTTGCGGTTGACGGAGGTGGACTGGACGAAGACGGTGTAGGAGGGGTTCTCGCCGGGCTTGACGACGGCCTCCGCGGCGGGCAGGCCGAGGAGTCGGCGGGCGGCCGGGCCGGAGAAGACGCGGCCGGTCATCCGGCCGGTGGCCGGGTCCTTCTCGGCGACGGCGAGCTGCTTGTTGCCCTGGATCTTCTCGCGCTTGGAGAGCTCGTAGAAGGCGCAGCCGGTCGTGTAGGGGTGGCCGGAGCTGGTGACGAAGTCGCGGATGGGGGACGCCTCGTCGACGGGTATGAGGATGTACTTGCCGGTGTCCAGGGCGTCGAGGTTGGCCGTGACCTGGGTGGTGTCGAGGTCCTGGCCCATGGCGAAGAGGTTCTTGGTGCCGCGCACGCCCTGCTCGCGCCCGCGCAGGAAGCTGGTGGCGGCGGACTTGACGGTGCCGATGGCCTCCTCGACGCCCTTGCTGGAGTCGGCGTCCCAGATGGCGATGTTGCCGGCCGGGAAGCCGTACTCCTGGGCGGTGCGCTTGGCGAGGGAGTTGGGGACCAGGATGGCGGAGGTCCAGTGGTCGGGGAGGCCGTCCATGGCGCCCTGGATGCGGTCGAGCCAGGAGCGCAGGACGGCGGCGCCCTGGCCGCCGTTCATCCGGGTGTGCATCTGGCCGCTCTGGGAGCAGCCGGAGGCGTTCTCCTCACCGTCGGTGACGACGACCTGGAGGAAGGAGTGCTCGCCGTAGCCCTCCCAGATGTTCTTGAGGTCGTCGACGGACTTGACGGCGGCCTCGATCAGGGCGGTGGCGCCGTTGTCGACCTGGTAGAGGCCGCGCAGGGAGGGCAGGTGCTTGACGTCCATGTCCCAGACCAGGTTCTGCACCTCGTGGTCGAAGGCGTAGAGGCTGATCCGGGTCTCGTGGCCGAGGCGGTCGGACTCCTCCTGGAGGCCCTTGACGAACTCGTCGACGACGCGGACGAGTTGGGCCTGGTGCTGGCGCATCGAGCCGGACTTGTCGACCACGAGGGAGACGTGGTTGACCTTGTGCTTGATCCTGTTCGCGGACATGGCTATCCCCTTTTCCGGCGCGCTTGCGAGGCATTTCCGGAGTCTCTCGCGGGGTTCACCCGCGGCGCCTTTCGGCGTTCCCTCCAGCGTTGTGACCACTCTAGGGGCGGGCACTGACATCGCGTCGGGCGCCGGCGGGCGGGGTCGCGGGCGCCGTCGGCCGGGGGGGTCAGGCCTCGTCGGCCTCGTCCTGCTCCTCGTCGTCGGCGCGGGAGAGGGCGTCGGTGATCAGGCGGGTGGCGAAGTCGCGGTCGTCGCCGCAGATGCGGTTGACGTACTCGGCGAGCAGGGTGGCGGTGGCTTCCAGGGGGTTCATCTCGGCGTCGGTCCAGGGGCCGTACTGGGCGCGCCACAGGTTGGGGCTCAGGTCGCCGGCGGCGGCGACGAGCAGGCCGGCCATGGTGGGGACGACCTCGGGGCGGAAGGTGCGGGGCATCATGCGCATGGTGGCCAGGAGGCTGGGCAGCACGTACTCGATGACGTCCTTGCCCTGGTCCTCGCAGGCCTTCCGCAGCCAGTTCATGTACAGGTAGATGAGGGTGCAGGCGCCCTCCAGCAGGGCAGCGAAGCCGTCCGGGCCCAGCGAGGCGGCGAGGTGGTCGACCATCTCGCGGTGTGCGGGGTCGGCGCCGGTGCGGCCGTCGTAGAGGGCCTTGAGCCGGGAGTCGATGACCATGAGCGCCGCGCTCACGTCGCCGGCGGGGGCGTACTGGGGGTCGCAGGGCGAGGTCACGGGACTCCTCCGGGGCGGGTGCCGACGGCCGCGGCGGGACGGCCGCTCCCAGCAGAGCGGACCGGGGCCGGGCCGGGGGCGGGAACCGGCCCGGCGTCACCCGGACGGGAGGAGGAGGCCGGGGTGTTGACGGGTCGGCGGGCCCCGGCGCCCGGTCAGGGCTTGAGGGCGACGCCGGCGTAGAAGGAGACCTGGGCGTCGGTGACGCCGGCCGGCAGCAGGTCGGCCTCGTCGGTGCCGTCGGGATGCCAGCGGTGGGCGGGGACGATGCCCGGGTCGAGCAGGTCCAGGCCCGCGAAGAGGGTGGCGAACTCGGCGCGGGGGCGCAGCCGCAGGGAGGTGCCGGCCTGGTTGTAGATCTCCTGGACCTTGGAGGCGCCGGGCGGGTCGAGTTCGGCGGTGGCGTGGGAGAGGACCAGGGCGGAGCCGGACGGCAGGGGGTCCAGGAGGTGCTCGACGATGGCGTGGGCGTCGTCGAGGTCCGGGACGAAGTGGAGCAGGGCGATCATCGACAGGACGACCGGCCGGTCCAGGTCGAGGGTCCGGGCGACCTGGGGGGTGGCCAGGATGGCGGCGGGGTCGCGGACGTCGCCGTGGACGTAGGCGGTGCGGCCCTGGGGGGTGCTGGTCATCAGGGCGCGGGAGTGGGCCAGCACGACGGGGTCGTTGTCGGCGTAGACGACCCGGGCGGCGGGTTCGACGGCCTGGGCGACCTCGTGGAGGTTGGGCGAGGTGGGGATGCCGGTGCCGATGTCCAGCCACTGGCGCAGGCCGCGCCGGGCCAGGGCGCGGGTGGCGCGGTGCATGAAGGTGCGGTTGGCCCGCACGGCGGTGCGCATGGTGGGGAAGACGGTCAGGACGCGTTCGGCGGCTTCGCGGTCGACGGCGAAGTTGTCCTTGCCGCCGAGGAAGTAGTCGTACATCCGGGCGCTGTGCGGGATGTCCTGCCGTATCTGCGGCGCCGCCGGCTGCTCGGGGTCGGGCTCGGTCGCGGTCATCCAGGATCCCCCCATGCTCATTCGTGTCCCTTCTTGATCACACCGGGCCGGGGCAGTCTAGCCAACTCGCCGGTGTCGCGCGGGAAGTCGGCGGGGGCGGGTGGGGCTCGGCCGTCCCGGGCATTTTCCGCCGCGTCCGGCGGCCGGTCGCGTACGGGCGGCCCGGGATGTGGCAGGTAGGAGGGCGGCGGCCCCGCCGAGTGCCCCGGCGCGGGCGGGTCCGGCCCCTTCCCCTCTGCTGTCAGCTCCTGCTGTCACCTCCTGCGATCGAACGGAGTCCCCATGCGTCGACACCGCGGCGTCCTGCTGACCGCCGCCCTCCTGGCCCAGCTGGCCGCCGGGCCCGCGCACGCCGCGCCGGCCGGCGGAGGGGAGGAGGCCGGGCAGTGCGGGGTGGTGCGCAGCGGTGACGCGCCGCTGGGCGGGGCGCGGGTGACGCTGTACCAGGCCGGGGAGGGCGGGGGCGGGCGGCCGCGGGTGCTGGCCCGGGGGCGCAGTGACGGGCAGGGGCGGTTCAGCCTGGACTACCGGCGGCCGCGGGACGCGCGGGCGGTGCTGTACGTGCTGGCAGACCTGCCGGGCCGCGGGGGCGGGGACGGGCGCGGTACGGACCGGGGCGGTACGGACGGCCGGGAGGCGCCGGAGGGGGCGGGCGGCGGGCCGGTGACGCTGGCCGCGGTGCTCAGCGGTGCCGGGGCGCCGCCCGAACTGGTCGTCAACGAGCGGACCACCGTGGCCGTGGCCTACGCGCTGGCCCGTTTCACGGGCCCGGACGGCGTCGCGGGCTCCTCCCCCGGGCTGCCGAACGCCGCCGCCCTCGCGCACAACCTGGCCGACACCGGCACCGGCGGCATCGCCCCGCTGCTGGCCGCGCCGCCCAACGGCGCGCTGACCTCGACCATGGCCGAGGTCAACTCCCTGGCCAACCTGCTGGCCTCGTGCGTCACCGGCGACTCCTGCGGGCGGCTGCTGGAGCTGGCCCGGCCGCCGGGCGGCGAGCGGCCGCGCAACACGCTGCTGGCCGCCGTGAACATCGCCCACGACCCGGGCCGCAACGCCGCCGAGCTGTTCGCGCTGGCCGCCACCACCGAGCGCTACCGGCCCGCGCTGGGCGCCGCGCCGGACGCCTGGACGGTGGCGCTGCGCTACGCGGGCAACGGGCACGAGCTCGACGGCCCCGGCAACATCGCCTTCGACGCGGACGGCAACGCCTGGGTCAGCAACAACTACCGCTACGGCCCGGACCCGACGGTGCCGGTCTGCGGCAGCGACACGGTGCTCAAGTTCACCCCCACCGGGCAGGACGCCCCCGGCGCCCCCTACCGCGGCGGCGGCCTGTACGGGGCCGGCTTCGGCATCACCGTGGACGCCAGGGGCAGCGCCTGGGTCGCCAACTTCGGTTTCCAGGGCCATGGTTGCCCACTCGATCCGACGCCGTTGGAGCGCAGCCTCTCCCAGTTCGCCCCGGACGGCACCCCGTTGTCGCCGCCCGCGGGCTGGCGCGGGGCGGGCATCGTCCAGCCGCAGGGCATGGCCGCCGACCGGGCCGGCACGGTGTGGGTCGCCAACTGCGGTTCGGACAGCGTGGCGCGGATCCCGGACGGCGACGGGGCCGCGGCCCGGGAGATCCCCACGCCCGGCCTGCACAAGCCCTTCGGCGCGGCGGTGGACCCGGCCGGGCGGCTGTGGGTGAGCGGCAACGGCAGCGACAGCGTCCAGGTGGTGGGCCCCGACGGCGCGCTGGAGCGGACCGTCGCCGGAGGGGGCCTGCGCCGGCCGCTGGCAGTGGCCACCGACAGCCGGGGCAACGCCTGGGTGAGCAACAGCGGCATCCTGCCGGTGCCCTGCGGGGACAGCACCCCCGGCGACCTGGCGGACGCGCTCGGCGGCGAGGACGGCCCGCGCCCGGGCGCCTCGGTGACCCTGATCGGGGCGGACGGGACACCGGCGCCCGCGCCCTTCGCCAACGGCGGGCTGTTCCTGCCCTGGGGGGTGGCCGTGGACGGGGACGACACCGTGTGGGTGGCCAACTTCGGCGGCCACCGCGTCGCCCGGCTGTGCGGGGTCAACCTGGCGGCCTGCCCGCCCGGGGTGCGCACCGGTGAGCCGATCTCGCCGCCCGGCACCGGGTACACGAGCGACGGGCTGGAGCGCAACACCGGCGTGCAGATCGACCCCTCGGGCAACGTCTGGCTGGCCAACAACTGGCGCACCGTACCGGTGCAGGCCAACCCGGGCGGGCACGAGCTGGTGGTGCTGGTCGGGGCGGCGGCGCCGGTGGGCACGCCGCTGCTCGGCGGGGGCGGGCGGCCCTGACCCGACGGTGGGCGGCGGCGGGGAGGCGGCCGGTGGGGCGACTACCCGCCGGTACCGGAGGGCCGCGGCGGCCCGCGGGGAACACTGCGCCGGTTCGGCGCACCAGCGCGCAGGAGACCCCGGGAGCCCGTCCATGCCGCCGTCCGCCCGCCGTGTCCCCCCGGCCGCCGCGACGCCGCCGCCCGCCAGGCGCGCGGCGCTGCGGCGCCTGGGCGAGTGGTGCGCGCGCCACTCCGTACTCGTCCTCGTGCTGTGGATCGTCGCCCTGGCCGGCGTCCAGGCCGCCAACCGGACGGTCGGCGGCAGTTACTCCGACGACTTCTCCCTGCCCGGCACCCAGGCCCAGCAGGGCCGGGACGTGCTGCAGGCGCACGAGCCGGCCGCCGCGGGCACCAGCTCCCAGGTGGTGCTGCACGACGCCCAGCAGCTGACGGGCTTCCAGCCGCAGATCGCCCAGACCGTCACGGCGCTCCAGCAGCTGCCGCACGTGATCAGCGCGCAGAGCCCGCTGCCGCCGGCCGGGCAGAGCGCCCCGCCGGGCGGGCCGCTGGCCCCCGACGGGCTGACCGGGTACATCACCGTCCGCTTCGACACCACCCCGGCGCTGCTGGGCCACGACTACCTGGGCGGGGTGGACGCGGCGGTGGCGCCGCTGCGCCAGGCCGGGGTGCAGGTGGAGTACGGCGGGCCGCTGGGCGAGCTGGCCCGGCCGGCGGCGGACGACCGCTCCAGCGAGGTGATCGGCTTCGCGGTGGCGGTGGTGGTGCTGCTGGTGGGGTTCGGCAGCGCGATCGCGGCCGGGCTGCCGCTGCTGACGGCGCTGATCGCGGCCGTGGTCGGGCTGGGCGCGCTGGGGCTGGTCGCGGCGCTGTCCACCTTCGCGACCGTGGCGCCGACCCTGGCCACGATGATCGGCATCGGGGTCGGCATCGACTACGCGCTGTTCCTGCTGACCCGGCACCGGCAGAACCTGATGGACGGGGTGGACCCGGTCGCCTCCGCCGGGCAGGCGGTGGCCACCAGCGGACGGGCGGTGCTGGTCTCCGGCTGCACGGTGATCATCGCGCTGTCCGGGCTGTCGGTGTCGGGCATCTCCTTCATCGCCAAGCTCGGGGCCGCGGCCGCCGTCACGGTGGTGTCGGCGGTGCTCGGCGCGCTGACCCTGCTGCCGGCGCTGATGGGGCTGATCGGGCGCCGGATGGACCGCTTCGCCGTGCGCCGTCCGATCGCCGAGGCCGGGGGCGGCGGCGAGGGCGGCGGGAGCTGGCACCGCTACGCCCGGCGGGTGGAGGCGAACCCGTGGCGCTACCTGGTCGCCGGGGTGGTCGCGCTCGGGGTGCTGTCGATCCCGCTGTTCTCCATCCAGCTGGGCCACATCGGCGACGGCGCCGACCCGACCTCCTTCACCGACCGGCGCGCCTACGACCTGGTCTCCCAGGCCTTCGGCCCGGGGGCGAACGCGCCGCTGACCGTGGTGGTCGACCAGAGCGCCGTGGCGGACGGGTCGCGGGCCGGCGTGCAGGGCGCCGTGCAGCAGGCCCTCACCGGCCTGCCCGGCGCGGCGAGCACCACCCCGCTGCAGACCAGCCCGGACGGCGCCGTGCTGTTCGCCACCGTCGTCCCGGCCGGCGCCCCGCAGGACCGGGCCACCACCGACCTGGTCAACCACCTGTCGGACACCGTGCTGCCCGACGCGGTGGCGGGCAGCGGCGCCAGGACGTACGTGACCGGCAACACCGCGGCCCAGGTCGACTTCCTGGACATCGTCTCCGGCCGGCTGGTCCTGATCATCGCGGTGGTGGTCGCGCTGGCCTTCCTGATCATCCTGGCGGTCTTCCGCGGCCTGCTGGTCGCCGTCAAGGCCGCGGTGCTCAACCTGCTGTCGATCGCCGCCTCGTACGGGGTGGTGGTGGCGGTGTTCCAGTGGGGCTGGGGCGGGCCGGCGCTCGGGGTCGCGGGGAAGGTCCCGATCGAGAGCTACGTGCCGATGATGATGTTCGCGATCGTCTTCGGGCTGAGCATGGACTACGAGATCTTCCTGCTCTCGCGGGTCCACGAGTCCTGGCTGCGCACCGGGCGCAGCCAGGACTCCGTGGCGCACGCGCTGGAGATCACCGCGCGGGTGATCACCTGCGCCGCGCTGATCATGGTGAGCGTGTTCGCCGCGTTCATCGTCAGCGACAACGTGGTGATCAAGATGATGGGGCTGGGCCTGGCGGTCAGCGTGCTGGTGGACGCCACGGTGGTGCGGCTGCTGCTGGTGCCGGCGGTGATGACGCTGCTGGGGCCGGCCGCCTGGTGGACGCCACGCTTCCTGGACCGGGTGCTGCCGCACATCGACACCGAGGGCGCGGGCGAACAACCGTAGGGCGGGCGCGGCGTCCGGCGGGCGCGGTGGTCAGCGGGCGCGGCGTCCGGCGGGTGCTCGGTCAGCGGGCGCTGCCGAGGTCGCGGTCGTGGTCGGCGCCCTCCAGCAGGAGGGTGGTCTCCTCGATCCGGCGGAAGCGGCCGTCGGGGGCGAACTCGGCGAAGAGGTAGACCTCCATGCGGACGGTGGAGCCGTCGGTCTTGGTGATGGTCATGGTGTGGCGGTCGGCGTAGCGGTGGCCGTCGACCAGCTCCTCGTGGACCTCGACGGAGCCGTCGGCCACGACCGTGCGCAGGTGGGCGATGTGGGCCAGGAACTCGCCGCGGTCGTCCCAGCGGCCGTCGGTGCGCTGGCGGTAGTCGGGGGCGAAGTGCCGGTCGACGGCCTCGTGGAGGTCCAGGCCCGGGGTGAGGAGCAGGTCGGCGAGGGCGGTGGTGATGTCGGTGTGCTGCACGGGGTCCTCCGATGACTTGTCACGAGAAAGTGCGTGCCTCAGGCACGCATCTGACAGTACAGGAAAAGCGTGCGCAGCGCACGCTAATCTGAGGGGGTGACGAATCCGACCGGACACGAGATCGCCGAGGCCCTGGGACTGCTGCTGCGGCGCAGCACCCGCACCGGCCTGCACGCCCAGCTGACCGACGGCCTGGGGGAAGCCGTCGACGAGCTCACCTACCCGGTGCTCAGCGGCCTGGCCCGCACCGGCCCGTGCAGCGCCGCCGACCTGGGCCGCGAGATCGGGCTGGACCGCACCACCGTGACCCGCCGCGCCGACCGGCTGGAGGAGGCCGGGCTGCTGCGCCGCGAGGCCGACCCCGGTGACCGGCGCGCGACCCTGCTCGTCCTCACCGACCGCGGACGGGACGCGGTACGGGCCACCCGGCAACGCCTGGCGGCCCGCATCGAGGACTCCCTCGCCTCCTGGCCGGCGGACGACGCCCGGGCCTTCGCCCGGCTGCTGCGCACCTTCGTGGACGAGGGGCCGTTCCAGGGCTGACACCCCGGGCCCGGGGTTCCGGGCCCCGGGCCGTCGGACCAGGATCCGGGTCCGGGTCCGGGTCCGACGGCCCGGCGCGGTGATCGACCAGGCGGGTCACGGCGGGCGTCCGGCCGTTTCCCCGGGTCCGCGGGCGGTGATCCCTTGCCCCCGAACCACCCGGCCACCCGGCCACTGGCACCCGCACCGCCCTCCGGAGGATCCGTCATGTCACCGCGCCCCCGCCGCCGTCCACGGCCCGCCGTCACCGCCCTGCTGACCGCGTCGCTGGCCGCCTCGCTCGCGCTGGCCCCCGCCGCCGGCGCCGCCGCGGGCGGCGGGCCCGAGGGCCGCCAGGACGGCCGCCAGGACGGCGACCGGGCGCTGCGGGCCCGGCTGCAGGAGCTGGTGGACCGCCCGGACGGCCCGCCCGGCGCCATCGCCGTCCTGCGCGAGGACGACCGGGTCCGGGTGATCCGGGCCGGCACCGCCGAACTCGGCACCGGCCGCCCGCCCCTCGCCGAGGACCACATGCGCCTGGCCAGCGCCGCCAAGGCGTTCAGCGGCGCCGTCGCCCTGCGACTGGTGGACTGCGGACTGCTCGGCCTCGACGACACCCTCACCGCCCGGCTGCCCGCGCTGCCCGCCGACTGGGGCGCGGTGACGCTGCGCCAGCTGCTCAACCACACCAGCGGGCTGCCCGACTACAGCAGGGCCCCGGCCTTCGGCGACCTGCTGAGCGCCGACCCCCACCACGTCTTCGACTCCCGCCACCTGCTGGACTTCGTCGCCGACGAGCCCCTGGAGTTCACCCCCGGCACCCGCTACCAGTACTCCAACTCCGACAACATCGCCGTCGCCCTGATGGCCGAGGCCGCCACCGGGCAGCGCTACGAGGACCTGCTCGCCTCCGAGGTCTACCGCCCGCTCGGACTCACCCGCACCAGCCTGCCCTCCGGCTACCGGCTGCCGAGGCCCTACCTGCACGGCTACGCCGTCGAACCGCCCGCCCCGCCGCAGGACGTCAGCACCGAGTACGGCGCCTCCGGCTCCTGGGCCTCGGGCGGCCTGGTCTCCACCCCCGCCGACTTCAACGCCTTCGCCGCCGCCTGGGCGGGCGGCCCGCTGATCGGCGACGCCACCCGCGCACAGCAGCGGACCTTCGTCGACGGCGCCTCCGAACCCGCCGGCCCCGGCACCAACCACGCCGGACTGGCGATCTTCGAGTACACCACCCGCTGCGGCACGGTGTACGGCCACACCGGCAACACCCCCGGCTACACCCAGCTCGGCGCGGGCACCGCCGACGGGCGGCGCAGCCTGACCGTCTCCGTCACCACGCAGGTCAACCGGAGCGGCACACCGGACCTGCTGGCGCACCTGCGGGCGGTCGAGGAGGACTTCGTCTGCGCACTGCTGGCCCCCTGACCGGGCGCGGCCCCGGACGCGGACCGGGCGCGGGTACGGGGCTGGGCACGGGGCAGGCACGGGGGTCCGGGCCGGCGGCCGGGCCGGGATCGGTTACGGTCGACGGTCCGGCAGCGGCCGGGCCGGGAAGCGGAGCGGGAAGGGGGCGGCGAGGTGGCCGCGGTGACGGGGAGCGTGTTCCGGGGCGAGGGCGTGCCCGCGTGGGAGCGGTTCGACTGCTGGCGGGAGCTGATCGGGCGCACCCGGGCCAGCGAGATGACCAGCGAGCACGCCGACGACTTCCGGGCGGAGATGCGGCGCCTGGAGCTGGGGCCGGTGACCCTGCTGCGGTCCTCGTTCCCGCCGACGCGCTTCCGGCGCTCCGCCGCCATGGTGCGGCGCACGGACCCCGGGGTGTACCACCTGACGATGCCGCTCGACGGCGGGCTGTCACTGACCCGCGGCGCCAAGGAGCGCACCCGCACCTTCGGCCGGGGCGACCTGTACCTGGTGGACAGCTCCCACCCCTACGAGGTGCGGGCCCTCGGGGCCCGGGGCGGCGGCCGCCGGGAGCAGCGGACCGAGGCCGTGGGGATCGACTTCCCGGCCGCGCTGCTGCCGCTGCCGCCGCACCGGCTGCGCGACCTGCTGGGGCGGGGGTTCTCGGTGCGCGAGGGCACCTGCGCGCTGCTGTCGGACTTCCTGGTCGGGCTGGACCGGCAGGCGGCGGCGCTGGACCCGGCCGGGGCGGCCCGGCTGGGCACCATCGCGGTCGACCTGGTCGCCGCCTGGGTCGCCGGGGAGCTGGAGGCCGAGGCGGCCGTGCCGGAGGACACCCGCCAGCGCGCCCTGGTGGAGGCGGTGCGCGCCTTCGTGCGGCGCAACCTCCAGGACCCCGAGCTGTCGCCGGCGGTGATCGCCGCCGCCCACCACGTCTCCGTCAGCCACCTGCACCGGGTCTTCACCCGGCAGTCCGGGGAGTCCGGGGACGGCCGGACGCTGGCGGCCTGGATCCGCGGGCAGCGGCTGGAGCGGGCCCGGCGCGACCTGGCCGACCCGGCGCTGCGCACCCTGGCGGTCCAGGCCGTCGCCGCCCGCTGGGGCTTCCCCCGGGCCGACGACTTCAGCCGCGCCTTCCGGGCCGCGTACGGGCTCTCGCCCCGTGAGCACCGCCACCGGGCCGCGGCCGAGCGGGCGCGGGACGGCGACGCGTAGACGCATTGCCAAGGAAGTGGAGACGCAGGGACAACACGGGCGCCGCGCGCACTGGCATCCTCCACGAGGAACACCGCGACGCGCCGGGCCCGTCAGCCCCGCGCGGCAGAACCACCGGTGGCCCGGCACGCCACGGGGGAGCGTGCCGGGCCACCGGTTCTCCCCCAGCCGGCCGCTAGTTGCGGTAGCGGTAGCGGATCCGGCCGCGGGTGAGGTCGTAGGGGCTGAGCTCCACGAGCACCCGGTCGTGCGGGAGGATCTTGATGTGGTTCTTGCGGACCTTCCCGCTGATGTGGGCCAGGACGACGTGCCCGTTCTGCAGTTCCACCTTGAAGTTGGCGTTGCGCAGGCACTCGATGACGGTGCCTTCGACTTCGATGCCGTTCGTTGTCTTGGTCATGGTGTTCACCTCATTCTTCGTTCGTTCGTTCGGTGTCGGGGTCGTTCGTTCGATGCCGGGGCGGCCGGTGCGCGGGTCAGCGCCGGACCGGTTCCAGGGTGCTGCCCGCACGCCGGGCGGCGCCCTCCGGGGGCGCGGCGGCGGGGACGCTCGGGACAGCGGCGCTGGGGACAGCGGCGCTGGGGAGGGGAGCGCTCGGGGCAGGATGCGGCGCACTCATGGTGCTGCCTTTCGGAAGTGCCTTGCCTGAGGCGCTCCCGGGCGACGCCAACGTCAATCGCCCACCGTGGCGACGAGGGGGAGCACCCACGCGGTTCCTGCCTTCATGGGTCTCACCTCCTCGCATCGGTCGCACGGCTGGGCAGACGGTAGCAGCCGACGACCCGCCCGCCCAAACGATTTACGCCCCGGCGGGGCGCCACCGCGCTCGGCCGGACCCGGCCGCACTCGGCCGCGCTCAGCCGGACTTCTCGGCGAGCACGGGCTCGACCATGGACTCCAGGGCATCGTAGCTCTGGCCGCCGAGGGCGCGCGCCGCGAGACGGCCGCGGCGGTCGACCACCAGGGTGGTCGGGAGGGAGCCCGCGTCGAGGGTGCCCGCGGGGAACCTGAGCAGCTGGGTGCCGGCCGGGTCGAACAGGCTGGGGTAGGTCAGGCCCTGTTCCTGCTGGAAGCGCCGGGCGTTGGCGATGTCCTGGTCGCGGGTGTTGATGCCGAGGAACTCGACGTCCTGGCCCTGGTAGTGCTGCCGCAGGCGTTCCAGGGCGGGCGCCTCCGTGCGGCAGGGGCCGCACCAGGAGCCCCAGATGTTGACGACGACGACCTTGCCCCGGTGGTCGGCGAGGGCCGCCGGGCCGCCCTCCAGGGTCTGCCCGGTCACCTCGGGGGCGTCCCGGCGCCCGTCGGCGGCGGCCCGGCCGATGCTGGTGCCCTTCTCGGTGACGAAGACCGCGCCCTCGCCGCCGGAGGAGCAGCCCGCGAGGAGCGCGGCGGTGAGGGCGGCGGCGAGCGCGGCGGGGGCCGCCGCGGTCCGGCGGCGGCGCGGTGGTGGGTCGACGTCCATGGCCGAAGCCTCGCACTGCTGACGCCGGGCGGGTCATGAGGGTGCGTCATCCCCGCCGCGGGGGCGTGCTGGGACCGGCCGGTGGAGCACCTGACGCGGCGCCCGCGGACCGTACTGCCGTGCGGGGCCGGGGAGTTGACGGCCGTCGCGCCCGGGCGGTGCGGCGCGGGACGGGCGCTGAGGCGCGGCCCGGGCGCGACGGTGAGGGGTCGGTGCGCTCAGTAGCGCAGGTCGGCGGCGATGCCGCGGGCGTCGGCGAGGGTGCCGTCGGGGACGAAGGCGACCCGGGCCCCGGTGTCGAGGGCGCGCTCGACGACCTCGTCGACGATGTCCTCGCGGGCGCCGGCCTCGCCGGGCTCGGCGGGGACGAGGTGCTCGCCGGCGTCGCGGACGGTGGCGCGGTGGTTCTCCTCGACCACCAGGAGCGCGACGCGCCCCTCCCCCACCGCCTGCCAGACCTCGTCGAGGCCGGCGGCGAACCCGGAGCGGCCGCGGGCCTTGTCCAGCCGGGCGAGGGCGTCGGCGGTCTCCTGCTCGGCGTGGGCCCGCACGGCGGGCCCGACCACCTTGCGGACGGTCTCGACGTCGGCCTGGGCGAGGCCGCCGTGCGGGATCTGGGCGGTGGCCTCCTTGGCGATCGGGCCCGCGGCGTCCAGCAGGGCCAGGGCGGGCGCCTCCCCGACCACGTACAGCGGGCGGGGGTCGGCGGCCAGGACCTTGCCGAGCGCGGTGTCGGCCTGGCGCAGGAAGGTCTTGGTCTCCTCGTCGCGGAAGGTGCTGGGGGTGTCGCCGATGCGCTCGCGGCGCTCCGGGTCGGGGTTGTCGAAGAAGGCGCGGGTCAGCGGGAAGCCGTGGGCGCGGTCCTCGGTGACCCGCTCCGGGGTGCCGCTCCACAGCACGGCCCGGTCGGCGGCGACGGCCAGCACCCAGTAGGGGCGCTCGGCGGCCTGGGCGGAGACCAGGTTGCGGGTGAGGAAGGTGTCGGACAGCACCACCCGGGCGGGGGCCGTGCGGGCGAAGGTCCACACCTGGTGCTCGCCGGGCGCGGCGAGGATCGCCAGGCCGTCCTCGGCGTGCACCAGGTCGACCTCGGCGAGGGCCTTGTCGAGCTGCCCGACCACGTCGATCCGGTCGGCCCGGGAGACCTCGGGGTCGGCCTGGAGGCGCTCCTTCGCCTCGGCCAGCAGGTTGCGCAGCCGTACCGGGTCCTGGGTGTTGTCGGGTTCGCGGCGGTGGGTGGGCATCAGGACGGACACCGCCGGGTAGGGCCGGGGCCGGCGCAGTTCGGCGAGGACGGCGGGGCTGAGGGCGGGGTGCATGGGGACCCTTTCCGAAGGCGGTCGGCCTTCTCTGCGTGGGCGCACGGTGCCTGGCGCTGCTGCTGCCAAATGCCCCTAATGTAGCGATTTGCCCTCGATACCGCCGGGTCGGCCGGCCGCCGCCCCTTGCCGGCCGGGCGGCCGGGCGGCCTCCCAGCACCCAGCCCTGGCCCGCCGGCCCCCGGCCCTCGGCCCTCGGCCCCCGGCTCAGCCGACCGGGGCGGCCTCCCGTTCGGCGGCGGGCGGCCAGGGGCCGTGGGCGGCGACCTGGGCGCGCAGTCCGCGCAGGGCGCGGGCGGCGGCGATGCCCACCGCGCCGGTGACCCGGCCCTCCCGCAGACAGGCGGCGGCGAAGCGGTGCTCGGCGAGGCTGCCGTCGACCAGTTCGAAGCGGTCGGCGGCGCCCGGGCTGCCGAAGGCCTGCACCCGCAGGCCGTACTGGTCGGTCCACAGGTACGGGACCGGCGCGTAGGCCTGGCGGGTGCCGTCCGGGCCGGCCAGCAGGTTGCGGGCGGCGAGCAGGGCCTGGTCGGTGGCGTTGGTGCGCTGTTCGAGGCGCCGGCGGCGGCCGGTGCGCGGGTCGGGCCAGGAGGCGGCGTCGCCGGCCGCCCAGACGCCGGGGCCGGCGGCGCAGTGGGCGTCGCAGGCCACGCCGTCGGCCAGCGGGACCCCGCTGCCGGCCAGCCACTCGGTGGCCGGCACCGAGCCGATCGCCATCAGGACGGCGTCGGCGGCCAGCTCGCCGCCGTCGGCGAGCCGTACGCCGGCGGCCCGGCCGTGCCGCCGGAGCACGGCGGCGGCCGCGCCCCGGTGGATCCGCACCCCGTGCTCGCGGTGCAGGCCGGTCAGCAGCGCGGCCGTCTCGGCGCCCAGGACGGCGGCCAGCGGCGCGGCGGCCGCCACCAGCCAGGTCACCTCGGCGCCGAGCCCGACGGCGGTGGCCGCCGCCTCGGCGCCGAGCAGTCCGCCGCCGACCACCAACAGCCGTGCGCCCGGCCGTAGTTCCTCGCGCAGGGCGAGGGCGTCGGGCAGCGTGCGCAGCACGTGGGCGCCGGGCAGCGGCGTCTCGGCGCCGGGCAGCCGGCGCGGGCGGACGCCGGTGGCCACCACCAGGGCGTCGCAGCGCACCTGCCGGCCGTCGGCCAGGTGCAGGGTGCGGGCGCCGCGGTCCAGGCGTTCGGCCGCCACCCCCAGGCGCAGGTCCAGCCGCAGCTCCGCCAGGGCGGCGCTCCCGCGCAGGGCCAGCTTGTCCGCCGGCAGCCGGCCGTCGAGCAGCTGCTTGGACAACGGCGGCCGGTCGTACGGGGGTTCGGGCTCGGCCCCGACGAGGGTGAGGCGGCCGTCGTAGCCGGCCCGGCGCAGCGCCTCGGCGGCGTGCAGTCCGGCGGCGCCGGCCCCGACGACGGCCACCTCGCGCAGTGCGGTCACACGTTCTCCAGGGTGATCGCCGCGGCCGGGCAGACCGCGGCGGCGTCCTGGACGGCCTGGTGGAGGCCGGCCGGGGGGCGGGCGTCGAGCAGGACGACGATGCCGTCCTCGTCGCGCTGGTCGAAGACCTCGGGGGCGGCGAGCACGCAGTGGCCGGCGCCGCAGCACTTCTCCTGGTCGATCAGGACGAGCATGGGGTTCCCTTCGGGGGTGGTGGGGAGTTCGGGGGCGAGGGTTCGGGGGTGGGGGCGGGCCCGGACTACCAGGCGATGGGCAGCTCGTGGACGCCGTAGATGAGCATCTCGCCGCGGAAGCGGACGTCCTCGAAGGCGGTGGCCAGGCGCAGTTCGGGCAGGCGCCGCAGCAGGGTGTCGAGGGCGATCTGCAGTTCCAGCCGGGCCAGCGGCTGGCCCAGGCACTGGTGGACGCCGAAGCCGAAGGCGAGGTGGCGGCGGGCGTCGCGGGTCAGGTCGAGGCTGTCGCCGTCGGTGAACTGCGCGGTGTCCCGGTTGGCGGTGCTGATCATGCAGACGACGCCCTCGCCGGCCCGGATCCGCACCCCGCCGAGCTCGACGTCCTCGGTGGCGACCCGGGTGAGGCCGGAGTGCACGATGGTCAGGTAGCGCAGCAGTTCCTCGACGGCGCCGGGGACGGCCTCGGGGTGGCGGCGCAGGTGGTCGAGCTGGGCGGGGTGGCGCAGCAGGGCGAGGACGGACAGCGCGGTCATGTTGGCGGTGGTCTCGTGCCCGGCGACCAGCAGCAGCCGGCCCATCGCGCCGATCTCCGCCGTGTTGAGTTCGCCGCGTTCGACCAGGCGGCTGAGGATGCCGTCGTCGGGGTGGGTGCGCTTGGTGTCGGTGAGTTCCTCCAGGTAGTCGGTCAGCCGGGCCTGGGCGGCGATGACGTCCTCGACCGAGGAGTCGCGGCGCAGCAGGACCCGGCTGCACTCCTGGAAGAACTCGTGGTCCTGGTAGGGGACGCCGAGCAGCAGGCAGATGACCAGGGAGGGCAGCGGCAGGGCGAACTCGCGGACCAGGTCGGCCCCGGTGCGGCCCTCGGTCATCCTGTCCAGCAGTTCGTCGGCGATGCGCTGGACCTCGGGGCGCAGCGCCTCGACCTTCTTGATCATGAATTCGCCGGTGAGCATCCGGCGCAGGCGGGCGTGCTCGGGGTCGTCCATCCGGATGAAGACGGGCTGGCCGTTGTTCAGCTGGCGGGCGCCGGCGCTGACGAAGGGGAAGCCGGGGCGGGTGGAGTCGGAGCTGAACCGGGCGTCGGAGAGCACCGCCTTGATGTCCTCGTGGCGGGTGAGCAGCCAGCTGGGGGAACCGTCCCAGAGGGAGATGCGGCTGATCGGCTCGTCCTGCTGGGCCTGCTGGTAGGCCGGCGGCGGGGCGAAGGGGCAGGTGCCGCGGGCGGCGGGGTGGGTGAAGCGGGGGGTCTGTGCGGCGGTGGCCATGGGGGGCTCCCCTCTCGGAGCTGGCTGTGCCGGATGGGTCGGTCCGGTCCGGCCCGCGGTGCCGTGCGGGGCACGCGAGGGTGCGGCCGTGCGGGGCACGCGGGTGCGGCGGGCGTGCGGGCCCGGAGCATTTACGTGCCAAAAGCAACTAACTCGCTGTCACGCTAACTCGCGGTCCGTGGCGGCGAAAGGGCCCATCCGGTGGGCGCCGAATCTGTCCGAAATCCGGTGACCGGTCTGCGCCGCAGCCGGGAGGCGCACCGGCCGCTAAAGTTCCCCCATGTCGGACGCCGCAGACGATCGGACCGCCACCGCGGACACCGCCACCGCAGACCTGGAGGCCGTACTGGCCTCGCTGGCCTACCTGCTGACCCGCTCCCAGGAACACGAGCGCCGCACCGCCAAGGCCGGCATCACCGCCGCACGCTCGGACGTCTACCTGCTGCGCGCCCTCGCCGAGGCCGACGGGCCCAGCCGGGTGGGCGACCTGGCCGCCCGGCTGATGGTCAAGCCCTCCCACGTCACCCGGCAGATCGACCGCCTGGAGAGCCAGCACCTGGTGGCCCGCACCCCCGACGCCCTGGACCGCCGGGCCCGCCGGGTCGCCCTCACCCCCGACGGCCACGCTCTGCTCGAGCGGCTGAAACAGGCCAACATCACCGGCCTGACCGACGCCCTGGACGGCGTCCCGGAACCGGACGTCGCCGCGACCGTCAGCGTGCTGTGCCACCTGATCGAGCGCTACGTCCAGCGTGTACGGGGCTCCCTGCTCTCCGAGGACGACCCCGCTCCCCCGCCCCGCCCCGCCCTGCGCGACCCCGTCGAGTCCTGAGCCCGCCCCGCGCGGGGCGGGCGGTCAGGGGAGGGGGACGGCGGCCGCGGCGGCTTCGGCGGTGTTGGCGTGGTGGGCGGCCTGGCGGGTGACGGGGAGCCAGGTGGGGCGGAAGCGGTGGCGGTAGTGGGCGCACCAGGTGTCGAGGAGGGCGGCGGGGCGGGGGTCCTGGGCGGGGATGGCGCGGCGCAGCAGGGCGGCGGCGCGGACCGGGATGCGGTGGGCCCACAGGTCGATGCCGGCCAGGTGGGCGCGGGTGAGCGGGGGCGGTGCCGGGCGGGGGCCCTCGGGGGTGCGCGGGTCCCAGGCGTCGGCGAGTTGGCGCAGTGCGGTGAGCTGGGTGCGGGTGGCGCGCAGCAGCGGGGTGTCGTGCGGGTCCTCGTGCGGGGGGAGGGCGGTCAGCAGGGCGGTGAGCTGTCGGCCGCGCTCGCGCAGGTGGTCGGCGGCGGCGCGCAGGTGGCGGTCGGCGTCCTGGGCGGGGACGGGGGCGTCGTCGCCCAGGTGGTGGCTGGTCCAGGCGGGTACCTCGACGACGACGGTGCGCCCGCCGTGGCGCCGGGGGGCGAACCAGGTGGCGGCCCGGGCGCCGCCCCGGGCCTCGTCCTGGTCGGTGAGCATGCCGGTGGTGTTCTCCTGGGTGTCGATGTGCTCGGGCTCCATCAGGAAGACGCCGGGGCTAACGGCGGGCAGCCGGTGGGTGTCGAAGGAGCCGGTCTCCACCGGGATGCCGAAGGCGGCGGCGGAGCGGGCGAAGGGGGCGGCGAGGGCGGTCGGGTCGGCGGTGGCCTGGAGGAAGGTGCCGCCGACGTCCGCGGTGTGCAGGGAGAGCTGGAGGGCGGGCCGCAGTTCGTCGATCAGGTCGAGCAGGATCCGGCTCTCGGGGAGGCGGCCGCCGATCGCCGGGGCCCATTCGGGCTGCTCCTCGGCGGCGGGGCGGTAGTAGCCGGCGAAGTAGGCGGGCAGGGTGCGGGCGAGCAGGCCGCCGCCGGCCAGGTGGGCGCCGTCGGGGTCGAGGCAGAGCAGCAGGTGCCAGGTGGTGGCCGGGTGCCGGGCGGGGCGGGCCAGGGCCCGGTGGGCGAGTTCGACGAGGCCGGCGCGGCCGGAGAACTCGTCGGCGTGGGCGCCGGAGACGACCAGGACGTCGGCGCCGGGGCGGGGGCCGTCGGCGGGGCGGGGGTCGGCGGGGCCGATCGAGAGGAGCTGGAGGGGGCGCCCGGCCCGGGAGGTGCCGAGGGTGCGCAGCCGGCAGCGTCCGGGGTGGCGGGCGGCCAGGTGGTGGGCGGTGGCGGTGAGCTCGTCGAGCGTGGGGTAGCGGTCGTGGAGCAGGATCGCCCTGCCCGCGGCGGTCGAGGTGTCGGTCAGCATCGGTCCCCTGCCCTGGTGTCCGGAGGTGGTATTGGATCCGATCGGGTACGGGTCCGTCCAGGGCGCCGGGCGGGGTGGTGCGAGGTGCTCCGGACAGGGGGCACCGTGTGTTATCGACAGATCCCTTACTGTCATATGCTTGTTATATTTGCTGGTCAGGTGGGGGCGTTGGTGGACTTCCGGTTGTTGGGCTCGGTGGCCGTGGTGACCGCGGACGGGCGGGAGCTCGCCCTCGGCTCGCCCAAACGCCGCAGCCTGCTGGCCACGCTGGCGCTGAACCCCGGCGCGCCGGTCGGCATCGACCGGCTGACCGAGGCCCTCTGGGAGGAGGAGCCGCCCCGGCACGCCCGCACCGTCATCCACAACCACGTCTCCGGGCTGCGCGCGGTCCTGGCCGAGCACCGGGCCCCCGAGGCCGGGGTCGAGCTGGCCACCGACGGCAGCGGTGGCAGCGGCGGCTACCTGCTGCGGGTGCCCGAGGCGGCGGTGGACGCCCGGCGCTTCGAACGGCTCGTCCAGGAGGCCGACGCCGCCCGTGAGCCCGACCGGGCGGTGACGGCCCTGCGGGAAGCGCTCGCGCTGTGGCGCGGACCCGCGCTCGCCGGCACCGAGCCCAGCCTGCCGCTGCAGTGCGCCGCCCGGGCGCTGGAGGAGCTGCGGCTGTCCGCCGTGGAGGAGCTGGCCCGCGCCCACGGGCGGCTCGGCGACCACGGCGCGGCCGTGGGCGTGCTGGCCGCCGAGGCCGCGCTCAATCCGCTGCGGGAGTCGCTGGTCGCCGCGCTGGTGACGGCTCTCGGCCGGGCCGGACGGCGCCCGGAGGCGCTGGAGTGGTTCCACCGCGCCCGCCGCACCCTGGCCGAGCAGCTGGGCATCGACCCCGGGGCGGAGCTCGCCGAGGCCCACGAGCTGGTGCTGCTCGGCGACGTGGCACCGGGGCCCGCGACGGCATCCGGGCCCGCGACGACGCCCGCCCCCGCCCCCGCGCCGGTCCCCGCCCCCGCCCCCGTGCCGGCGGAGCCCGTCCCCGCGCCGTGGCCCTTCCCCCGGCGGCCCCGGGGGTTCTCCGGGCGCGAGGACGAGCTGGCCGCGCTCGACCGGGCCGCCCGCGCCCCCGGCGCCATCACCGTCGTCACCGGCGGGGCCGGGGTCGGCAAGACCGCCCTCGCCGTGCACTGGGCGCACCAGCGCCAGGCCGACTTCCCCGACGGGCGGCTGTTCGTCGACCTGTGCGGGCACAGTCCGCTGCCCGAACGCGCCACCGGCGCGGTGCTGCGCGAACTGCTGCTCGCCCTCGGCCTGCCCGCGGAGCAGATGCCCTCCTCCCCCGAGGCGCTGGCCGCCCGCTACCGGGAGCTGACCGCCGGGCGCCGGATGCTCATCGTGCTCGACAACGCCCGCCGCTCCGAGCAGGTCCGCCCGCTGCTGCCCGACGGGGACGGCTGCGTCACCCTGGTGACCAGCCGCGACCGGCTCGGCGGGCTGGTCGCCTCGGACGCCGCCCGGCCCGTCCCGCTGGCCGAACTGTCCGCCCCGCAGTCCGTCAGCCTGCTCGCCACCACCCTGGGCCCCGACCTGGGCCCCGACCTGGTCGGCGCCGAGCCCGAGGCCGCCGCCCGGCTCGCCCGGCTGTGCGACGGGCTGCCGCTCGCCCTGCGCCTGGCCGCCGCCCGCCTCGCCACCTGCCCGCACCAGGGGCTTGCCGCGCTCGCCGACGAACTCGCCGACGAGCAGGGCCGGTTGGGGCTGCTGGAGGTGGAGGACACCAGTGTCGCCGCCGCCCTGGCGCTGACCGTCCAGCACCTGTCCACCCCCGCCCGCCGGCTGTTCCGCCGCCTGGGCACCCACACCGGCACCACCCTCGACAGCCGCACCGCCGCCGCCCTCGCCGACGTCGAACTTCCCCACGTCGCGGGCGCGTTGGGGCAGCTGGCCACCGCCCACCTGGTGGTCGAGATCGACCGGGACGCCTACACCCTGCACGACCTGGTGCGCCTCTACGCCCGCAGCCTGCGCACCCCGCCCGAGGAGGACGACTCCGACACCCTGCCCCGGCTCCTCGACCACCTGCTGAACACCCTGCTCGCCGCGAGCGCCGCCGCCGAGCCCGGCAGCGAACCGTGCTGCGAGCTGCCCGCCGGGGCCCGGCGGCCCGTCGAGGTGCGCCCCTTCCCCGACCGGGCGAGCGCCCTGGCCTGGTACGCCGCCGAACGCGACACCCTGCGCGGCGCGGTCGAGGCGGCGGTCGGGGCCGGACTGCACGACCGGGCCTGGCGGCTGGTGCTGCTGCAGTGGCCGCTGATCGTGTGGCAGGTCCGGGACGGCTGGGTGCCGCTGCTCGAACACGGGCTCGCCGCCGCCGAGGCCGACCTCGACCCCGGTGCCCAGTCCCGGGCCCGGGCCCTGCTCGGCTGGGTGCTGCTGGAGGAGGGCCGGCCCGAGCAGGCCCTGGTCCACCTCGAACGGGCCCCCGGCCTGGCCGCCCTGGCCGGCGACCGCAGCGCCCAGGCCGTCGCCCTGGTCAACCTCGCCGCCGCGCTCGCCCGCTACGGCCGGCCCGGGTCCGGGAACGTCCCCGCCCGGGTGCGGGACCTGCTGGGCAGCGCCCTCGCCCTGGCCGAACAGGCCGGCCGCGCCGACCTCGTCGCCCTCGCCCGCCAGCACCTCGCCGACACCTGCCTGGCCGGTGGCGACCCCGAGGCAGCCGCCCACCACGCCGCCTGCGGCCTCGCCGTGGCCGAACCGCCCTTCCCGGCCGCCCGCCGGGTCGTCCTGCAGACCCTGTACGGCCGCGCCCTGGCCGCCAGCGGCCGCCGCGCGGAGGCCACCCGCCACCTCGACGCCGCCCTGCTCGCCGCCCGCGCCCACCAGTACGACGAGGGCGAGGCCGCCGCCCGGGCCGCCCTGCGGGCCCTGTCCGGCGGCGCGGGCGCGGCCCGCGGACACCACCCGGGGCCCGACCGGCGCTGCTGACGGCGGCGCAGCGGCCCGTGCCCGCCCTTCCGTTCACCGCGCGGCGGCGACAGAGTGCTGCCATGGACTGCGACCTCTACCCCGACGTGGCTGCCGCGGGCAGCCTGGCCGCGCTGCTGGAGCGGACGGCGGCCGGCCTCGGCATCGCCCTCGCGGTGACGCCCCGAGCACCGGGCTCGCTCACCGCGGCGCGCATCGCCTCCTCGACCCCCGACCGCGAGCCGCTCTCCGTCTACATCGACGAAGCCCCGCGCCGACGGTTCGGCATCGCGGGCCGCAGCGGGAGCAACCAGCTCATCGGCGGCGGGACGACCGACCTCGCGGCCGTCGTCCGGGCGGGCGTGGCCTGGGGAGCGGGCCGGAGCCTGCGGGAGATGGCGGCGGAACTGCCCTTCGAGTGCGCCGTGGAGTTCGCCGACGCCCTCGCCCAGGGGGCGGCCGCGGTGGTGGCCCTGCAGTGGCGGCACGTGCGGGAGCACGCGGCCCGGACCGAGGACTTCCCCGAGTTCACCGCCCTCGTGGAAGCGGCCCACGCCGAACCGCGGCTGCGGCGGCTCTCCGTATACCTCAGCCACTGGACGGTCGCGTTCAGCTCCTGCACCGACTTCCCGTTCCGCGACGAGGTGGCCGTCACCCCCTCGCCGAACGGCCCCTACTACGTCCGGGACAACCCGCTCTACAACTCGCCGGGCAAGGAGCCGCTCTCCCGCGTCCTCGCCGAAGCCCCCTCGGCCGCCGAGGCCGTCGCCCTGGCGGCGGGCCACCTGCCCGCCGACCTCGGCCCGGCCGTCCTGGGCCGCGGGCTCGACGACGACTGACCGCAGGACCCGGCCGGGCGTCAGCGGTAGACGCGGGCCGCCCGCCCGGGGGCGGCCAGGACGTCGGCGGCGAACAGGCCGTAGGCGTCGAAGTCCTCGGCCTCGACGAACGGGGTCGGGTCGTCGGCCAGGCCGTACCACTCCGGCGGCACCGGGTAGCGCAACTCGACGGCCTGGCCGACGGTCAGCACGCACTGCGGCTCGGCGATCCGGTGCCGGACGGTGGTGGCGGTGTCGAGGAGCAGGTCCCGCTCCCCCACCCGGATCCGCAGCCCGTCCCCGGCCCGGTAGAACACCACCAGGGTGCCGCCGAGCCGGCCGTAGTGGCCGTGCGTCGGCTGCCCGGGGTCGGCGGTGCGGTCGGGACCGAGCCGTCCGGTCGCCGGGTCGAAGTCGGCGACCCGGCCGTAGGCGTCGAAGTCGGCGATCAGCACGGTGGACCATCTCCTTGACGGGGCCGGTGCTCGGACGGCGCCCGGGGGCGGGGCTCCGGATGCCCCGCCCCCGGGTTTGCCACGAGCTGTTCCTACCAGCTGTTCCTGCCAGCTGTTCCTGCCAGCTGTTCCTACCTAGATGGCCGTGCAGTTGGGGTAGGCGTCCTTGGAGCTCCACCAGTCCAGCTGGCCCCAGGTCTGCGGGCCGACCTGGCCGTCGACCTGGAGGTTCGGCATACAGTTCTGGAAGATGCGGACGCGGCGCAGGGTGTCGTCACCGAAGACCCCGTCGACGGTGGTCTTGCCGAAGACGTCGGGGTTGAGCGAGTAGTTGAGCTCGCACTGGAGCTCCCTGACGGCGTCGCCGGTGGCGCCGTACTTGAGCAGCGGCTCGGCGGTGCTCCAGTCGCCGCAGCGGGTGCCTGCGGCCTCGGCGGTGCCGGCGGTGGCGACGGTGCCGGCGAGGAGCAGACCGGTGGCGGCCAGCCCGATGATGATCTTGCGCATGGGTTCCCTCCCGTTGGCGTGCGCCCGTTCTCGCGGCGCAGCGTGTGCCTCGACCCTAGCCAGGACCGATGCCCCAATGGGGTATCCAATTGACCGCCGGATCTGTGGGCCATTCGGGCCGGACGGGGCGGTCAGGACGGTTGTCAGGGCCGGTAGCCGGCGAGGGTGTGGCGCGGGTGCCGATCCTCGGGGTCGCTGCCGGGTGCACGGCCCCATGCTGGTGCGCGCGGCGCCGGGCCCACCCGAGTACGGGTACTCGGGTGGGCCCGGGCGGACACCCGCTCGGGTAGTGCGGGCTACCCGGACGGGAGTCGGGGGCGGCCTCAGGGGGCCGCCTCGGGGACGGCCTCAGCGGGCGGGGGTGCCCTCGGGTGAGGATGCGTCAACTGTTGTGAATGGCTTGTCCGAAGAACATTCATATCAGTTCGCGGCGACCGGCGCGGAACGGCGCCGGCCACGGCGTCGGGCGAGGGCGGGCGGCGGGGTGTCGGAGCGGCCGGGCAGACTGGGGGTGGATCACCCATACGAACCGAGGACGAGACCATGGCCGACCGGCCCCTGACCCTGATGGCAGTGCACGCCCACCCCGACGACGAGGCCACCGGCACCGGCGGCGTCCTCGCCCGCTACGCCGCCGAGGGCGTCCGCACCGTCCTGGTCACCTGCACCGACGGCGCCTGCGGCGACGGCCCCGGCGGCGTCAAGCCCGGCGAGGACGGGCACGACCCGGCCGCGGTCGCGGCGCTGCGCCGCAAGGAACTGGAGGCCAGCTGCCGGGTCCTGGGCGTCGAGCACCTCGAACTCCTGGAGTACGGCGACTCCGGGATGATGGGCTGGCCCGCCAACGACGCCCCCGGCTCGTTCTGGGGCACCCCGGTCGCCGAGGGCGCCGCCCGGCTGGCCGAACTGCTGCACCGCTACCGGCCGGACGTCGTCGTCACCTACGACGAGAACGGCTTCTACGGCCACCCCGACCACATCCAGGCCCACCGCATCACCATGGCCGCCCTGGAGCTGGTCCCGGACGTGACGTCCAAGGTGTACTGGACCACCGCGCCGCACTCGTCGATGAAGCGCTTCTTCGAGGCGATGCAGGAGTTCGGCACCGACTGGGACGAGCAGGCCGGCGAGGCCGCGGACGCCGGGGAGGCCGGGGAGGCCGCCGCCGGGGCCGGGCGGGCCCCCGAGCCCGAGCTGCCCCCGATCGGGCTGCCCGACGAGGAGGTCACCACCTGGGTGGACACCCACGCCTTCGGCGGCCAGAAGTACGACGCGCTGGCCGCGCACGCCAGCCAGGGCGAGAACATCTTCTTCCTGCGGATGGGCAAGGAGCGCTTCACCGAGCTGATGGGCACGGAGACCTTCGTCCGGGTCCGCGACACCACCGGCGCCGCCCTGCCGGAGCAGGACCTCTTCGCCGGCCTGCGCTGACGCGGGCCCGGTCGCCCCGGCCGGAGGGCGACCGGGCGCCCCGGGTCAGCCGCCCGGGGCGCCCGGGGCCGCCCGGGCCTCCAGGAGCGGGCGCGGCGCCGGTGCGCCGGCCCGGCCGGCGAGGCGGTGCACGAGGGGGTTGACCGGCAGGGTGGCCGCGAGGGCGGTCAGCAGCAGGACCGTGAACAGCCGCTCCCCGATGATGCCCAGGTCCCGCCCCAGCGTCAGGATGAGGACCTCGCCCAGGCCCTTGGTGTTCAGCAGCACCCCCAGGGTGGCGGCCTCGCGGCGGGGCACGCCGGTGAGGCGGGCGCCGAGGACGGCCCCGGCGAACTTGCCGCCCCAGGCCACGGCCAGCAGCAGCGCGGCGGCGAGCAGGCCAGCGGCGTCGATGCCGTGCAGGTCCACGGACAGCCCGGTGAGGGCGAAGAAGACCGGGACGAGCAGGGCGCCGGCGTTGCGCAGCGGCAGCTGGACGGCCCGGCGCAGCTCCTCCCCCGCGTCCCGGGGCATGGCCAGGCCGAGGGCGAAGGCGCCGATCACCGCGTGCAGGCCGAGCCGGGAGGCGGTCCAGGCGCAGAGCAGGGCGGCGCCGGCGACGGCGAGCAGGACCAGCAGCGGCCGGTCGGTGACGGCGCGCCGGGCGGGGCCGAGCAGCAGGCGGCGCAGCAGCGGGCGGACCAGCAGGACCAGGGCGGCCGCGCAGCCGGCGATCCGGGCGAGGGCGGCCGGCAGGCCGCCGTGGTCGGGGCCGTGGGCGGCGGCGGCCACGGCGGCGACGGCGCACCACAGGAGGATCTCGGTGAGGGCGCCGCAGGCGGTGGCGAGCACGCCGGTGCCGTCGGCCTGGAGGCGGTTCTCCTCGACGATGCGGGCCAGGACGGACAGGGCGCTGGCGGACAGCGCGATGCCGAGGAAGACGGTGAACAGGGCCGGGGTGGCGGCCGGTCCGGCCAGGGCGGGGTGGCGGGCGAGCAGGGCGGCCGCGAGGACGGCGGCGAGGGCGAAGGGCAGGGCGAGGGAGGCGGTGGTGACGGCCAGCACGGTGCGGGCCCGGCCGGCCAGCCGGCGCAGGTCGAGCTCCCAGCCGGCGGCGAACATGAAGAGCACGATGCCGAGTTGGGCGAGGACGGCGAGGTGGGCGCGGGCGGCGGGCGGGAAGAGCCGTTCGGTGGGGTCGCCGGGCAGCAGGCCGAGCACGCCGTGGCCGAGGACGACCCCGACGGCGATCTCGCCGACCACGGCGGGCTGGCGCAGCCGGGTGCGCAGCGGGGTCAGGGCGACGCCGGTGAGCAGGACCACGGCGACGTCGGCCAGGACGGTCGTGGCGGAGGTGCTGTCCATCGTGGCGTTCCCCTGGTCGCACGTACACGGTCGTGCACGGTTCACCGCATTGTGTGCGGTCGGCGTGGGGGCGGGTGGGGTGCGGCGCGGGCGGATCGGGGTGCGGTGCGGCGCCGTACGCCCCGGAACGCGTGCGCCCGCCCCGGCCCGCGTGGGGTGCGGGCCGGGGCGGGCGGTGCGGTTACGGGCGGTGGCAGTGGCGCGGGGGCGTCAGGCGGGGACGATGGCGAAGGCGCCGTTGCTGAGCGGGGTCTCGGTGTACTGGCCGCTGTTGATGGCCTGCGGCGAGTAGCTGTCGAAGACCTGGCCGTTGACGGTGACGCCGGAGAAGTCCAGGCGGTCGAAGGACGGGTAGCTCTGGCTCGGGGACTCTATGACGGCCTCGGCGCTGACGTTCTGTCCGTCGAGCTGCTGGTCGGTGGTCTCGGTCCAGCCCTTGGTGGTGTCGGTGATCCGCAGCGTGTAGGTGGAGCCGCCGCTGTTGACCACGGAGGCGGTGAAGCTGTCGCCGGCGTCCACCGGGTCGTTGAAGTACTGCGGCGGGTCGACGTTGGCTGCAGGAGCAGCGAGCACGAGATTGCCGATGCGGGAAAGGGTCGTGACTCCTCCCCCAGCTGACGCCGGGGGCTTCTCGCTAACCCTTCCGAGCGTCGCGACGGACCAGCCCGGCCCGTAGAACATTGACGGCTCCCACCGTGTCAGCGTGCGCCTGGTAGCCGCACACGACGCAGTGGAAGGTGTCCTGGGTGGGCCGGTTCTCCGCCGCAACGTGCCCACACTGATCACGGGGGCAAGTGCGGGAGGTGTTGCGGGGGTCCACGGCGATCACCTCCCGTCCGGCGCTTTCAGCCTTGGCGTGCAGGATCGTCAGGAACACCCCCCAACCGGCATCCGAGATCGACCGATTGAGCCCGGCCTTCGCTCTGGCCCCGTTGGGCTGGAAGCTGCCTGGCCGGTCGGAGTCGGGCTTCGGCACGGGAGCCTTGACCATGTTGCGGATCTTGAGGTCTTCGTGCGCGATCAGGTCATGTTCACGGACCAGGACTAAGGCGGTCTTGTGGGCGTGATCGAGACGCTGGCGACGAACCTTGCGGTGCAGGTCGGCTAGGGCCTGTCCGGCGGATCTTGGCAGATCAGCGCGCGGCGTTGGGCGCCCGGCTGGGCGTGCGCCCGAGTCGGCCTCGCACTGGACGTACTTGGGCGATTCGGGCGTGCGTCCAGGCGGGATGCCCGGCGTCGCGCGCCTGGCAAGATCCGCCGGACAGGCCCTAGGCGCCGGACGGCCTTCTTGCGGCGGTTGCCACGCCGCTTGCATCGTGACAGGGCCTGCTGCGCGGCTTCGAGTTTCGCGGCTGCCTTGGCCCTGTGGCGGGGGTTGGGGACGAACTCACCGTTGGAGTCGGCGAGGAAGTTGGCTATGCCCATGTCGATGCCAACCACGGAGCCGGTCGCGGGCAGCGGCTCCGGTTCACCCTGTTCGGCAGTCAGCACCACGTACCAGCGCCTGCCCTCACGCTTGACCGAGAGGGTCTTGACATTCCCCATCACCAGCCGGTGCCGATTGACTTTGACGTGTCCAACACCTTGGAACCGGACACGGGTGACCGGATCATGTGGTGTGGAATCCCAGCGGCAGCCGTCCCCGTCCCTGGGGAAGTCCACCGTGTCGAACCAGTTCACCCCACGAAAGCGCGGATAGCCCGGCGTCTCACCGGACTTGACCCGGCGGAAAAATGCGGCAAACGCCTTGTCCAACCTGCGCAACGTGGCCTGCTGCGAGGAAAACGACCAGCGGCCCTGACGCTCCGGATCGAACGCCCGGATCTCCTTGAGCTGCGCCGACTGATCGCCGTACCGGATCGTGGTCTTCGACCCGTGCCCGAAGGCGTCACGCCGTTCCTGCAACGCGCCATTGTAAAGCGAACAATGATCCCCCAACATCTGAGCAAGCGCTTGCTGCTGACCCATGGTCGGCCGCATGAGGAACTTATACGCACGGATCACCCGGCCAACCCCCTTTCGGTCAACGCGATCACCATAATGCGCCCCACTGACACTGATAGTCGCAACTGGGTCTCCGGTGGTCGTGGCTCTGCCACTGACTGACGCTCTGCTGGGCTGTCCAACGCCAGGAATACGGTGCTTCGCGCATACCCATGCGAGATCAGGTGATGGACCGCTTCGGGGCCCGGACCCGGTTCCAGACGGGCATCCAGGCGGCACGGGCGAAGCTGCTGTGACGTCCCGTCGGCATCTCCTGCGAGCGGAGCGTGCTGTCGGTCGAGGCCGTGCTGTCGGTCGAGGCCGTGGTGCCGGTCGGCGTCGTGGCGCCGGTCGGGGTCGTGGTGTCAGTCGAGGCCGAGGCGCTTGTTGAGGGCCTCACCCGAGGGCAAGGGGTCGATGAACCGGTGCAGGAAGGCGAGCATCGCGTCGGTGTCCAGGCCCTCGGCGGCGGCGTCCATCCCGGCGTATAGAGACTCCTCGATCTCGGCGACGGCGGTGGCCAGGCGCACGCCTTCGGGGGTGAGGCTGAGCTGGAGGTAGCGGCGGTCCGCCTCGTCGGGGCGGCGCTCGACCAGCCCGGCCGCGACGACGCGCTCGACCAGGCGGCTGGGGTTGGTGCCGCTCTCGCACACCAGCAACTGCCCGAGCCCGTTGAGGCTCAAGGTGCCGTGCTGCTGGAGCAGGCGCAGCACCTCGGCCTGCGACGGGGTGATGCCGTGGGGCTTGAGAGCCTGGATCAGCAGCCGGTTGCCCTCGCGCTGGGCCGCCAGGATCGCGAACCGCAGGTGTTCGGCCTTACGCACCGGCGTCCTTCCGGGTGGTGGGGTCGATGGTCGGCAGGGTGTCGAGGAAGTCCTCGACCGCAGCAGCGTAGGTGGCCGGGTGGGAGAAGCGGAACATGTGACCGGTGCGCGGCAGCACGACCTCCCGGGCGTCGGGGATGCCCGCGAGCATGACCTTGGCGGCGTCCTCGCCGATCAGCACGTCGTGCGAGGGGCTCAGAAGCAGGGTCGGGACCTGGACCCGGCCGAGCACGCCCACGTAGTCGGCGGTGAGGACGGCCCGCAGTCGGGCGCCGAAGGAGCCGGCCGGGGTGTTGACGAGGAACAGCTCACGGCTGCGCGCCTCGCTCCAGGGCACCTGCCCCTCGCCGTCGAACGGGGAGGCGAGCCGGTGGGCGTGGGCGCGCAGCGTCAGCTGCCGGTACAGCGGGCCGCGGGCCGAGCCGATCGCCCGCATCAGGGCCTTCCACGCCGTGGAGTCGACCGGGTTGGCCGCGAATCCGCCGGACAGGACCAGGGCGCGCAGGCCGCGCGGGCGGCGGGTCGCGAGCGCGAGGGCAATGTTCGCGCCGAAGGAGTCGCCGACCAGCACGTAGTCGTCCAGGTCAGCGACCGCGTTCTCGACGTGGTCGGCGTAGCGCTCGATGTCGTCGACGACCTCGGGCAGGCGCAGCGTCCGCCGGGGCGCCTCACCGTAGGGGGCGAGCTGCTCGGCGCTCCACGGAGCGCCGGAGAAGCAGGGGACGAAGACAAGGGTCGGGGTTTTCGCTGTAGTGCTCATACCGAAGACGGTACACGATATATGTCACGACACATGTGTTGTGACATATGTAATACGGATCACATTCAAGGGCCGGCGGCAGGCGCTCAGGCGAGCAGGTCGTCGAGTTCGGCGGCGTAGAGCAGGGCCGGGTCGAAGCCCATCCCGGCGAAGTGGCCGGCCAGCTCCAGGGACAGCACGCCGTGCAGGCGGGTCCACAGGCTCAGGAAGCGGTGCAGCGCCTCGGGCGGGGCGGGGTGGCCGGAGGCCCAGTCGCGGTGGTCGGCGAGGTGGTCGGCGAGCGCGGCGGGGGGCGACTCCCGCCCGGCGGGGGCGGCGGCGCAGGCGTCCAGCAGGACCGTCATGATCTCGCCGGAGATCGCGGTGGTGTCCTCGGGGGCGTGGTAGCCGGGCACGGGGGTGCCGTAGATCAGGAAGTAGCGCTGGGGGTCCGCGAGGGCCCACAGCCGCAGGGCGTGGGCCAGCGCGCGCGGGTCGGCGCCGCCCTCGGCGCCCACCCGCAGGGTGTCGGCGAGGCTGCGGTAGGCGTCGCGGACGAGTGCGGTGATCAGCTCGTCGCGGCCGGCGAAGTAGCGGTAGAGCGCGGGCCCGCTCAGACCCATCCGCTTGGCGATGGCGTTGAGGGAGAGCGCGGAGGCCCCGGCCGTGGCGATCTGCTCCCGGGCGTGCCGCTTGACCTCCTCGCGCACCTGGGCGCGGTAGCGCTCCCTGGGGGTCGCGGTGTCCGCCTCCGCCTTCGCCATGCTCCGCCGCCTTCCGTGCCGGTGGGCTACATCCTCACGTTTTGGTTAGAGGCTATCACTGGCCCTGTTGACCCCGGCCGGACTCAGGAGTTACAACTTCTAACGAACGACAGAACACCTAACGGATCCACCAGACCTCCGTCGACCCAAGGGGACCGCCATGTCCGGCATCCGCACCGCCCTGTCCGCCGCCCTGTCCGCCGCCGCCCTCGCCGCCGCCCTCGCCGCCGCCGTGCTCGGCACCGCCGCCGTGCCGGCCCAGGCCGCCACCGCCGCTTCCCCCGCCGCCCCGCTCACCTGCCGGGGACAGGGCGTCGACCCCGCCGCCCGGGTCCGCTACCGCACCGAGGCCGTGATCCACGCGCCGCTGTCCACCGTCTGGCGGCTGCAGACCGACGTCGCCCGCTGGCCGTCCTGGCAGCACGCCGTGTCGGGCGCCGAGCGCCTGGACCGCGGTCCGCTGCGGGCCGGCTCGGCGTTCCACTGGACCACCCCGCTGCCGCCCAACCCCGCCACCACCGCCCCCGCCCTGGACATCACCTCCACCGTCCGGCAGCTGCGCCCCGGCGCCTGCATCCGCTGGACCGGCCCCGCCGTCGCCGAGGGCCTGCACATCGACGGCGTGCACGTGTGGACCTTCACCCCGGTGCGCGGCGGCGTCCTGGTGCGCACCGAGGAGACCCACACCGGGCCGCAGGTCGACGCGGACGTCCCGGCCGCCACCGCGATCCTGCGTCAGGGCCTGGACGCCTGGCTGGGCGACCTGGCGAACGCGGCCGTCGACGCCCGGGGCTGACGCCCCGTCGTACTCCCCCGGCCCCGGCCCCACCCCCGCCGCCCGCGTGCGAGTGCGCAGGTCAGGAGCGGGGCCGGTGGCGCGATCCGGGGCCGGGACGCACCAGAATGGTGCGGACACCCCCCGGAAGTTGACAGAAAGTGAACCCCCACATGGATCTCGGCGTGCGCTGGAAGCTGCACGGTGACGGGCGGACGCCCGCACCGGGAGCGGTCGTCCGCCCCGACGAACGGCTCTCCTGGCCCCGTACGGCAGGGCTCGGCGCCCAGCACGTGGTCGCCATGTTCGGGGCGAGCTTCGTCGCCCCGGTGCTGATGGGGCTCGACCCCAACCTGGCGATCATGATGTCCGGCGTCTCGACCGTGATCTTCCTGCTGGCCACCCGCGGCCGGGTGCCCAGCTACCTCGGCTGCTCGCTGTCCTTCGTCGGGGTCGCCGCGGTGATCCGGGCCCAGGGCGGCACCAGCGCGACGGTGACCGGCGCGGTGCTCGTGGTGGGCGTGGTGCTGTTCCTGGTGGGCCTGGCGGTGCAGTACTTCGGGGCGCGGATCATCCACGCGACGATGCCGCCGATCGTCACCGGCGCCGTCGTCATGCTGATCGGCTTCAACCTCGCCCCGGTCACCGCCTCCACGTACTGGCCGCAGGACCAGTGGACGGCGCTGCTGGTGATGCTGTTCACCGGTCTCGCGGTGGTGTGCCTGCGCGGCTTCTGGTCGCGGGTGGCGATCTTCCTCGGGCTGGTCTTCGGGTACGGGATCTCCTGGGTCTTCGACCGGGTCTTCGGCAGGATCCACTCGGTGGGCCCGGGCGGGCAGCTGACCGACCACTGGCGCCTGGACCTCTCCGGCGTCGGCAAGGCGGACTGGATCGGCCTGCCCGCCTTCCACGGCCCCTCCTTCCAGTGGTCCGCCGTCCTGGTCGCGCTGCCCGTGGTGATCGCGCTGGTCGCCGAGAACGCCGGGCACGTCAAGGCGGTCGGCGAGATGACGGGCGAGAACCTGGACGACAAGCTGGGCACCGCGATCTCCGCGGACGGCATCGGCTCGGTGCTCTCCACCGCGCTCGGCGGCCCGCCCAACACCACCTACTCCGAGAACATCGGCGTCATGGCCGCCACCCGGGTCTACTCCACCGCCGCCTACTGGGCCGCGGCCGGCTTCGCCCTGCTGTTCGGCGTCTGCCCGAAGTTCGGCGCCGTCGTGGCGGCCATTCCGGGCGGGGTGCTCGGCGGCATCACCGTCATCCTGTACGGCATGATCGGGCTGCTCGGCGCCCAGATCTGGATCAAGTCCGGGGTCGACCTGCGCAACCCGCTGAACCTGGTGCCGGCCGCGGCGGGCATCATCATCGGCATCGGCAACGTGACCCTCAAGTTCAGCGACACGTTCAGCCTCAGCGGCATCGCACTGGGCACCCTGGTCGTCATCACCGGCTACCACGCGCTGCGGGCGCTGGCCCCCGCGCACCTCAAGACCCAGGAGCCGCTGCTGGACGAGGGCACCTCCTCGTACGACGCGCCGCCGCCCGGAAGCTCCCGGGGCGAGGGGGACTCCCGGGGCTCCGGGGGCGCAGGGCAGCGGCCCACGCCGTAGGCAGAATTGACCCGGACATGACCTAAAAGTACTTCCGCCGGTCGTTCCGCCTGGTCGGCCCGGCCGTCGGGTGGTCGAATCGCAGCCAGCGATTTCGACCACCCGATTTCCGTTGGGAGCGTCATGTCCCCCCTGTCCCGTCACCGCCGGCTCGCCGTCGGGGCCCTGGCCCTGGCCACCTGCGCGGTCTCCTGCGGCTCGGCCGCCGCCGACAGCCCCGCCGCCGCCCCGGCGGCGGCGGGCAAGGTCCTGTGGACCCCGAGCACCAAGACCGGCCCCTCCTCCTTCCCTGGCGTGCAGTGCGCCGCCCCGAGCACCTTCGGCGTCGTCAAGGACCCCGCCAAGGGCGACGTGTGGCGGGCCTTCCAGGCCGCGAACCAGGAACGCTGCGAGACGGTCGGCCCGGACCTCAGGAGCGGCGACACCTTCTACCTGGGCTGGTCCTCCACGGTGGACATCAAGGACGACCAGAGCCGGTACGTGTTCCAGCTCAAGTGCTCGCCCAGCGAGGGCACCGCCAACCACCCGATCGAGATCGACATCACCAACAGCCGGGTGCGGCTCCAGGAATGGGACACCGAGCACGTGGCGCACCCGCTGTGGACGGCGCCGGTGAACAACGGCGAGTGGCACGCGTACGCGCTCAAGATCCACCTGGGCCGCACCGACGGGACGATCGACTTCTGGTTCGACGGCAAGAAGCAGACGTTCAGCACCGGCGCGGGCACCTTCAAGGGCACCACCTGGGACGGCGACCGCAACTACCTCAAATGGGGCTCCTACCACCAGAACCCGGGCGCCGCGACGAACACCTTCACCAGCCCGGTGATGGCCACCACCCTGGCCCTGGCCACCGCCGGCTCGTAGGCACGCCCACGGCCCCGGACCCGGTCCCGGACCCGGACCGCAACGGATGCGGGCGATCGCCGCAGCCGTCCCGTCGGCCCGCCCGCCGCCCGCGCGGGCGGGCCCGTTCCCGGTAGCGTCGCGACGACCGTGGGGGACGAAAGGGGCAGGCGGACATGGCGCAGGAACAGGGTGACGTACGGGTGGTGCGGACCGAGGACGAACTGCTGGAGCTGCTCGACGGGCTGTTCGCGCAGGCCCGGCGGGAACGGGCGCCGCGACACGCCGACCGGAGCCGGCCGGTGCCGGCCCTCAGCGGGAAGCCGGACGAAAGCCTGGCGGACCTGCTGGACCGCGGGGTGATCGGGGCGTCCCCGGGTGGACGCGGACTCGACCTCGGCTGCGGCAACGGCCGCAACACCCTCCACCTGCGGATGCACGGTTTCGCCATGGACGGGCTCGACCGCGACCAGCGGGCCCTGGACCAGGCGCGCAGCCGCCAGGAGCAGTTCGAGTACCACCTCGGCTTCGACCTGGGAGTGCGCTTCCACCACGGGGACGCCTTCGGGCCGGTGGCGGCCGCCCTGACCGGTCCGTACGACCTGGTCTACGACTCGGGCCTCTTCCAGCACCTGCCGCCGCACCGCCGGCCCGGCTACCTCGCGCTGCTGGCGCGGCTGACGGCGCCCGGCGGACACCTGGGACTGGTCTGCTGCGCGCCGGACGGCGACGGGGCGGGGACGCGGACCCCGGACGCGCAGCTGTACCGGGACGGCGCCCCGCACGGCGCCCCGGCCTACACCGCCGACGAACTGCGCCGGATCTTCGTCGAGGGGCCGCTGGGCCTCCAGGAGGTGGAGCTGCGGCGGATGCGCGACGAATCGGCGCCGGACGCGAGCCGGTTCGGCCGGCCCGGCCTGTGGGCCGCACTGTTCCGGCGGCCCGAGCGATGAAGCGCCCGGCCCGCCCGCCCCAGGCGACGACGAACCGCCCGCCGAGGGCCCGGCACGGTCCCTGACGGAGCCGAGCCGAGCGCGGGCGCCCCGCCGCCGCGGGGGGGCGTCAGCGGATCCGGGCCACCCTGGCCGCCGCCACGGCTACCAGCAGGCCCAGGCCGACGCAGGCCGCGCAGACCAGGAACATCGTCCGGTACCCGGTCGCCTCGGCGACCAGCCCGAGCGAGCCGCTGCCCGCGGCGAGGCCCACGGTGAAGCAGGCCCCGAAGGTCGACAGCGCCGTGGCACGCCCGCGTTCGTCGACCGAGCGCACCACGAACAGCCCCAGCACCGGGTAGATCTGCCACATGCCGATCCCGGTGAGCACCCCGCCGACCACGCCCAGGACGAGGCCGTTCGACAGCCCGATGAGCGCGACCCCCAGGGCCTCGACGAGGAACAGGGCGGCGAGCGCCACCGGTCGCGTGGCCTCCCAGCGGATCCAGGTGCTCGCCACCCGCAGCAGCACCACGGTCAGCGAGTAGGCGGTGACCACGGCCGCTCCCCCGGCGACCCCGAGGGCGTCGAACTTGGCGACCGCGAAGCCGGAGACGGCCGCGAAGCCGAACGCGGTGAACACCAGCGCCACACTGGACAGCACCGTACCCAGCAGCGCCCGACCCCGCTCGATCCCGCCCGCCCCCTCCTTCGCCTTCGGCGGCACCCGCACCTCCGGCACGGCCAGGGCTATGGGGATGACGAGCAGGGCCAGCAGCCCGGCGATCACGAACGTGGTCGTCGTGCCCACCAGGTGCTCCACCAGCGTGCCCAGCGGGGCACCCAGGCCGATCGCCACGTAGATGACGGTGCCGGCCAGCCCCAGCGCCCAGCTCTGCCGGTCCTTGGCGACGAGTTGGACCGGCCAGACCCCGGTCGCGGCCAGCATCACGCCCATGCCGATGCCCACCAGCATGCGCAGGCCCACGAGTTGGGCGATCGACCCGGCGAGCGGGTAGGCGATGGTGGCGAGCGTGGTCACGATCGCGCCGCCGACGGTCAGGACCCGGGCACCGAGGCGGTTCATCAGCACGCCCGACACCGGGCGCGCCAGCAGGGCCGTCAGCGCGTAACCGCCGACGACGGCGCCGACCTCGGCGGGCCCGCCGTGGAGTCGTCCGGTGACGTGGCCGGGCAGGATCGGGATGGTCAGGGCGAACGGCATGTAGCCGATGCCGCTGGCCAGCGAGATCAGCAGGGCATGCCGGACGGATCTCTTGTCGGTGGTCTCGGTCGCAGGCTGCTGCGACAGCTGATCGGTCTGCACGCGCACAGGTTTCACTCCCGTTGATTGATCCTCAGCGATTCTCACACTGAGTCTCTTCCTGCTTCACCGACCTCCGCCAACTCCGGAGAGTAAGGTCTTACGTGGTCTCCACGAGGCGTTTTTCCTCTCCGGACAACTCCCCGGCGAGGGTTCTCAAGTCAGTCAGAAGTTCGGGTCGGCGAGCATCGCCGCGAGGAGGTTGCCTGCCGCGTTGTCGTCCCGGTCGTGGTGGACACCACACCCGGGACAGACCCATACGCGGTCCGAGAGGACCAGGCCCTGATTGATCCGCTTGCAGTCTCCGCAGGTCTTGGAGGAGGGGAAGCAGCGGTCGGCTGTCCAGATGCGGGAGCCGTACCAGTCGGCCTTGTACTCCAACTGCCGGACGAACTCCCCGAACCCGGCGTCACTGATGGCGCGGGACAGCCTGCGGTTCTTGACCATGCCCTTGACGTGCAGGGTCTCCACGGCGATGGCCGACTTGGTTCTCGTCAGCTCGGTAGTGGTCTTGTGCAGAAAGTCTTTACGCCGGTCGGCGACCCGCAGGTGGATTCGGCTCACGCGTCGGTGTGCCTTACCCCGGTTCTTCGATCCCTCCTTGGACTTGGACAGCTTCCGGTTCGCTTTCCTGAGAGCACGCAGAGCCGCCTTGAGTGGCTTGGGGGCGTCGATCTCCCTGCGGGTGCCATCGCTGTCGCGGATGACCGCGAAGGTCTTCGATCCGAGGTCGATGCCACACGCGGGAGCGTCGTGGCTGACCTGGCGGCGCTTGTTGACGCCATCACGGTCCACCTCGATCTGCAAGGAGACCCACCACCGTCCGGCCTGTTCGCGGACGGTCGCGCCGAGTATGCGCGCCTCGCCGGTAGCCATTCGGCTGGTGAGCCAGGACATGTCCTCACAGGTGGTCACGTCCCCGATGGCGGGCAGCCGCACGGTATTCGAGTCCAGGGGTTTGGCACGGTCGGCGTCGTAGCGGAACCGCGAACCGTCCTTGCGCTTGCGCCAGCCCGGGAAGCCCACCTTCGCGCCCTTGCGCTTGCCTTGTTTGGACTTGAGGTAGTTGGAGAATCCGGCCGCCCGGACCCGGCACGCTTCTTTCGGGATGCGGGAGGACAGCCCCTGCGGCCTACCGTGGAGTTCTCCACCACTCGGGACAGCCCGCAGTGCCGCCCCATCGACACGGCCTGGTCCGAATCGGGCGCGAGCTCGAACCTGACTCCCTGCTTGTGGGTCACTCGGTACTCTCCGCAGCCGCAGTCAACGCCCTCTCCGCTCGGTCGCGGGCGACGCGGCGACCGTACAGGCGCGCGCAGAACGAGGTGAGGACGTCCGTCATGTCCCACACCTGATAGTCATCCACCTCATCGTCGTCCACAACACGCACGGTATGGCCCTGCGCTGACAGCGCGGGTTCGATGTGCCCCACCCCGAAACAGGCCGGCCGGTAGCGGTGCTCCACCACGATCACGGGTTGACGAACGCCCTCACCGGTTGGTGACGGCCCGGACCGCAGGGGGTGCGGTCCGGGCCTACCGTTTCAGACGCTCCCGAACTCCCCGCTGCGGACGGCGGCAACGAAGGACTTCCACGCCTCGGACGGGAAGACCAGGGCCGGGCCCTGAGGGTCCTTCGAGTCGCGGACGGGAGCCAGGCCGGGGAAGTTCGGAGCCACCTCGACGCAGGTTCCGCCGTTGTTGCTGTAGGAGGACTTGAACCACCGGGCATCGGACAGATCAAGGCGGTCGGACATGGCATTCCTCTCAGATCTCGCCGAACTCGCCACTGCGCACGGCAGTAACGAACGACTTCCACGCCTCTGCCGGAAAGACCAGAGCCGGGCCGCTGGGATCCTTGGAGTCACGAACAGGCATCACCCCTGGAAAACCTGGCGCAACCTCCACGCAGTTGCCCCCGTTGTTGCTGAAACCGGACCTTCGCCATCTGGCGTCGGTCAGGTCGAGAGTGGGGCCGGTCATTCAAGGTCCTTCCGAACGGCACGGATCACATCGAGCGAAGGCATCTTGGGCAATGACTCCACCTGGAGTTGATCGTAGTCACCGTCCCAGGCTTCCACCGCCCTGTGCCCCCGCTCCACGATCCCACGTGCCTGGGACTCGGCATAGCCGACGACCGAGCGGTCGCGAAGGGTCAACAGGACTATCGGCATCGTGAACGGGACGTGCTCCCCGAGGGAGAAAGGGGCCACCTGCAGCGTGATGTGCGGAAGCTCGGCCAAACCCTCAAGGTGCAGAAGTTGCTGGAGCATGACATCACGCCCTCCCACTGACCGAAGCAGACAGCTCTCATCCATGACGGCATGCACCACTGGCGGCGGGTCGCGACGAAGCACCAGCTGACGCCCCATCAGGAAGTCGACTCGCTCCTTCGCCTGGGACTTGGTGATGCTGCCACGAAGGACGGCCGCACGAGCCAGGGCCGACGCGTACGCCTCAGTCTGAAAGAGGCCCGGCATGACGTTCAACTCAAAGGTGCGGATCTTTCGGCACCTCGCTTCGGCCTCGACGTACTCGTCGAATCCTTCCAGCAGGCTGGCGTTCGAGATTCGCCGCCACAGCTCGACGAACACTCCACCCGTCTCGAACACCTGGTCGGCCGCAACCGCAAATTTACGTGTTACAGGCTTCTTCGCTCCTTCGATGTACGAGATCAGCCCATGGCTGTAGCCCATGCGCCTGCCAAGCGCACTCTGAGACCAGCCCCTTGCGCGCCGCTGCCTGCGGAGTTCATTCCCGAAGCGCACGGCAGGAGACAACGACTGATCGTCTTCATCGATCCCCACGATCTTCCTCGTCTTGTCACTCGGCAGAACTGTGAAGGTTGAAGCCTGGCGATCGTAGAGGACGGAACGCCATCATGGCTACACCCGGTGATTCGCCGGACGCGCAGTGCAACCTCCGGAGACCCCCATGCCTTCTCCCCCCTTCCAACTCCACGAAGTGGTGCGTGACTTCAGCAATCCGAAGGAGCCTCACGAAGGGGTCTTCGTGGAGGTGCTGTTCGGCAAGGCCGTCCTTCGTCCCCTCGGGGCGACCGGGCCGGAGTGGAAGGTCGACCCGTCCTTCCTCCACTCCCTCACCCCCCGGGAGACCGCGCCGGGGACCTGTGGGAAGCCGCGTCGTCGGCCGCTGTAACACCATCGAACTCCTCATACCTGGAGCAGAGTTGAGCAGGATCCTCCTCAAGCACCGTCCGCCCGCGCGGCGTTCGGGCCACCATGTCTTCGTCCTCACCGAGGACCCCGACGGGTCGGGCGAGCCCCTCGTCCTCCTCGCCGATCCCGTCCACCAGGACGGCTTCACGCTGCCCGGCGGCAGCGCCGAGCAGGACGAGCTCCCCCACCTCGCCGCCCGCCGGCACCTCGACACCCAGACCGGGCTCGTCCTGGGCCTGCGCACCGTCCTGACCATCGACTACGTGCCCGCCGCCGAGTTCCCCGAGGGCCTCGACTTCGTCTACGCGGGCGGCACGGTCACGCCCCAGCAGGCCCAGGCCGTCCGTCGCCACGAGCCGCCGGGCGACATCCGCGGCCTCCACTGGGTCCCGCAGTCCAGGCTGCGCGAGGTCATGGCCGACGACCAGTACCGCCGCGTCGACGACGCCTGGGACGCCTGGGACCACGGCGCCTGCCTCCCCCTCCTCATCCGGGGCGTCCCGGTCCCGGTGGGCTGACCGGCACCCGCCGCACCGCGCCGCGCGGTCCGGGCCCGCGGCTCACGGTGACTTCTGACGTGCCGCCGCGGACTGGCTCCGCTGGAAACGGGACCACGCCGCGGCGATCCACAGCAGCGAGACCCACCACGCCATCCCCACCACCGCGATCACACCGGTGCCGACCATCCCGAGGAGCGCCCACCACCCGGTCCCGTCGACCAGCAGCACGAGGAAGCCGACTATTGCGAACGGCGTGGACCCCAGCAGCGCCGCGAGGCCGTAACGCGGTTTGGCGTCCGTTCCCCCACCACCACCGACAAGGCGTGGCCAACAGTGTCCCCACGGCCCGGCAGCGGGTCCTGAGTACGGGTACTCAGCTTCACTCCACCGTGCGGCGTGCGCTTCCCTCCCCTACGGTGCACCAGACCAGGACACGATGAGGGTGGGCAGGGCGGTGAGGTCCAGCGGCGGCAGGGCCCCGAGTCGTAGGCCCACCCCGACCAGTCGTAGATCCAGGCCGGTTCGGCGCCGTTCCGGTTCATCGGGGACCTCCGTGCATACCCCAGGCTTTGGCCGGGGGTGGGGTACCTCCCGCTTACGGGGGAGAAACGGACTGCCTGCGGAGCAGGTCAGGTGGCGGTGTTTCGCTGTCAGGGCGGACCGCTGTGCGGGTGGCCGCATCTGGTTGTCAGTGCCTGTCGGTAGGTTGATTTCGTGCATCTCAGGTACTCCTATCGCATCTATCCGACGAAGGGTCAGCGGCAATCGCTGGCCCGGACGTTCGGATGTGCGCGGGTGGTGTACAACGATGCGCTCGCCCTGCGGAAAGCCGCGTGGAAGGCGGACGGGTCGAGGATCCCGACCGGTGCCCTGGCCAAGTCGGTGATCACCGAGGCGAAGAGGACGGATGCCCGGTCGTGGCTGGGGTCGGTGTCGGTGGACGCGTTGCAGTCGTCCCTGCGCGATCTGGATACCGCGTACCGCAACTTCTTCGACTCGGTGTCCGGCAGGCGGGCCGGTCGCCCGGTCGGGCTGCCAGTGTTCAAGTCGAAGCGCGATGCCCGGCAGTCGCTGCGGTTCTCCCGCAACGGGTTCCGGCTGCGGGGCAACGGGAAGCTGAACCTGGCGAAGATCGGTGACGTGCGGGTGAAGTGGTCGAGGGCGCTGCCCGCCGACCCGTCGTCCGTGACGGTCGTCCTGGATGCGGCTGGCCGGTACCACGCCAGTTTCGTGGTGGACGTCGAACCCGAGCACCTGCCCGAGGTCGATGCCGAGGTCGGCATCGACCTCGGGCTGACCACCTACGCCGTCCTCTCCGACGGCAGCGTAATCGACAACCCGCGCTTCCTCCGCAAGGCGGAGAGGAAACTCAAGGCCGCGCAGCGGGCGCTGTCCCGCAAGGCGAAGGGGTCGAAGAACCGGGCCAAGGCCCGCCGCAAGGTCGCCAGGGCCCATGCCAAGGTGACCGACACCCGCATGGACTGGCTGCACAAGCAGACCACCAGGATCATCCGCGAGACCCAAGCGGTGCACCTGGAGGACCTGAACGTGCGCGGCCTCGCCCGGGGCCGTCTGGCCAAGTCCGTCCACGACGCCGGATGGGCCGCCTTCCGGCGCCTGCTCGAAGAGAAAGCGGCCCGGTACGGGCGGCACGTCGGGATCGTGCCCCGCACGTTCCCGTCCTCCCAGCTCTGCTCGGAGTGCGGACACCGCGACGGACCCAAGCCACTCGCGGTGCGCGAGTGGGTCTGCGGTGCGTGCGGTGTGCTGCATGACCGTGACCTCAACGCTGCTGTCAACATCCTGGCCGCCGGGCAGGCGGACAGGCAAAACGCCTGCGGAGGACCGGTAAGCCCCGGCGTGGCGATCCCACGCCGGGCACGGTCTGTTGAAACAGGAACCCACCGGAACACCAGCGGACCGGGGCGCAGGTCCCGTGCCGCAGGCGCGGCCGGAATCCCCGCGCTTCAGCGCGGGGAGGATGTCAACAACGACAACGTCATCGACCTGCCCCCCAGGGGCAGCCCGCCCAGTTGAGCTGGCGCCTCCCGGATCCAGGACCCCGACGCGTTCGGGCGCACCGCCGCCCGGCACCGACACACTCTTCTGCACCACGAACTGCCCGGCCAGGGGCAAGGTCTTCGCCAAGCCCGGCACCATCATCGGCTTCGGCTGGCTCAACCAGCAGTTCGCCATCAACGCCCAGAGCTACGCGGGCTACCTCCAGGCGGACGACGGCCACCTCTACACCTTCTTCGTCGGCGTCAACGGCGCGGCCGTCCCGAACATCCAGGGCTTCTTCGACGTCAACGACGACGTCGACCAGATCGCCGTCCTCCTCCAGCAGGAGGCCTGCAAGCAGGACCGCGCCGCCGGCCCGCACCGCCCGACCGCCTCCTGAACTCCGCTGCCCCGCCCGGCCGGTGGTACCGGCCGGGCGGCACCACTGAGTTCCCAGTTTCTGGACTTGTGGGTCCATTTTCGGGCGCCTACCGTGCTGGACGTCCCCTCCCGGGACGAACCCGCACAGGAAGGTGTCACCCCATGCACGCGATCCGCATCCAGGAGCACGGCGGCCCCGAGGTCATGCGCTGGACCGAGCTGCCCGACCCCGTGCCCGGCCCCGGCGAGGTGCTGGTGCGCCTGGGCGCGGCCGGGGTCAACTACCTGGACGTCGGGGCCCGTTCGCAGGGCACGGGGGGCTGGGCGGCCCCCGTCGTGCTGGGGGCCGAGGGCATGGGGTACGTCAGCGCGCTCGGGGCGGGGGTGACGGACCTGGCGGTCGGCGACCGGGTGGCCTGGTTCTACCACCCGGGCAGCTACGCCGAGTTGCTCGCGATCCCGGCCGCCGCCCTGGTGAAGGTGCCCGAGGGCGTCGACGACGCGACGGCGGCCGGCCTGCTGATGCAGGGCCTGACCGCCAACCACCTGAGCACCGAGACCTACCCGGTCGGCCCGGGCGACACCGCCGTGGTGCACGCCGCGGCCGGCGGGGTGGGCCTGCTGCTCACCCAGCTGGTCAAGGCCCGCGGCGGCCGGGTGATCGGGCTGGTGTCCCGCGCGGAGAAGGCCGCCGCGGCCGAGGAGGCCGGCGCCGACCACGTGCTGGTCCACTCCGGCGCCGGATTCCAGGAGCGGGTACGGGAGTTGACCGGCGGCCGCGGGGCCGACGTCGTCTACGACGGCGGCGGCGCCGACACCTTCGCCTCGTCCCAGCTGGCCCTGCGCCCGCACGGCGTGCACGCCTACTACGGGCCCTTCATGGGCGTGCCCACCCTGCGGCCCACCGACCTGCCCGACAGCATCCTGCTGACCTACCCGGTGGTGCACCACCACGTCCCCACCCGCGAGGCCCTGGCGCGGCGCAGCGCCGAGGTGTTCGACCTGGTGCGGGCGGGGCGGCTGACCCAGCGGATCACCGGCCGCTACCCGCTGGCCGAGGCGGCCCGGGCGCACGCGGACCTGGAGTCCCGGCGGACGACCGGCAAGCTGGTGCTGGTGCCCTGAGCGGGAAGGGCGTGGACTCCGGGAGGTACGAGGTGGCACTGACCCGCAAGGGCGTGGCGACCAGGGCGCGCATCGTCGAGGGCGCGGCCGGGCTGATCCGCGAGGAGGGGGTGTTCGCGCTGCGGCTGGAGGACGTGATGGCCCGCACGGCGACGAGCAAGAGCCAGTTGTTCCACTACTTCCCGGACGGGAAGGACGGGTTGCTGCTGGCCGTGGCCCGCCACGAGGCGGCGCGGGTGCTGGAGGACCAGCAGCCGGAGCTGGGATCGCTGGACGACTGGGCGGCGTGGCAGCGCTGGCGGGACAAGGTGGTGGCCCGCTACCGCGCCCAGGGGGTGAACTGCCCGCTGCACACGGCGCTGTCGCAGCTGGGCTCGACCACGCAGGCGGCGCGGGCGGTGGCGGCCCGGCTGCTGGAGCAGTGGCAGGAGCAGCTCGCGGCGGGGATCCGCCGGCTCCAGGAGGGCGGCGCGGTCACGGCGGAGCTGGACGCCGGCCGGGAGGCGGCGGCGCTGCTGGCCGGGATCCAGGGCGGGGTGCTGATCCTGCTGACCACGGGGTCCGTCGTCCATCTGGAGGCGGCGCTGGACGTGGGCCTGGAGCGGCTGCGCGGGGCCCGTCCGGGGGCCTGAAAGTGGCAGGTCCCACACCGTTGGGCGCCGAAAGTGACGAGGGTCACCCGTGGCGGTCCGCCGGGCGGGCGGAGGGCGGCAGGGCCCGTGAGGACTGGGCGGGGCGTAAACCGGCACGGGCGAAGGGCCTGTCCGCTTCGGGACCTTGGGCACGAATCCGGCCGACCTTCGCCCCGGTGGTTCACCCTCCGTACCCGGGCAACCGTGGACGGTCGCCCGGTGTGATCGGGCGATGGCGTCGTCCACGGTGGGCGGCGTCGTTCCCCGCCGTCTACCCGGCGCACGGCGACGCGTGCAGAGCACGTGGCCGCCGTACGTCCCGGAGGACCCGCAGACCCATGTCCCAAACGATCGACAACGCCCCGTACACCGCCTTCCACCGCAGGCTGGCCCTGGCCTGTTCCGGTGGGCCGCTGCTCGACGGCTACATCCTGAGCATCGTCGGTGTCGCCCTGATCGGGATGCGCCCCGAGCTGGGACTGTCCACCGCCGAGGTCAGCCTGATCGGCGCCGCCGCCCTGGTGGGCATGTTCGTCGGCGGCGCCGTGTTCGGCGTGCTGACCGACAAGATCGGCCGGGAGGTGATGTACACCGCCGACCTGCTGGTGATGGTCGCCTGCTCGGTGCTCTCGTTCTGGGTCGACTCGGTGTGGGCGATCACCGTGCTGCGCTTCGTGCTCGGCATGGCGGTGGCCGCCGACTACCCGATCGCCACCTCCCTGCTGGCCGAGTGGCTGCCCGCCAAGCACCGCGGGCGGCTGCTCGGCCAGCAGATCGTCGCCTGGTACGCCGGCTCGGTGCTCGCCTACGTGGTGGGCTACCTGTTCCTGGAGCTGGCCGGGCCGGGCAGCTGGCGGTGGATGCTGGCCAGCTCCACCGTGCTGTGCGTGGTCTTCCTGGTGATCCGCCGCGGCTCGCCGGAGTCGCCGCGCTGGCTGGCCGCCAACGGGCGGGTCGGCGAGGCGGTGCGCGTGGTCGAGAAGCACCTGGGGGTGCGGGTCGACGGCCGCGAGCTGATGCCCGACCCGGCCGGGCGCGCCCGCGCCGCCGGCGGGCTGCGGCTGCTGATGACCCCGCCCTACCGGCGCCGCACCCTGTTCTGCGGCCTGTTCTTCCTGTGCCAGGTCGGCCCGCTGTTCGCGATGCTCACCTTCGGCCCGCAGATCCTCTCCTCCTTCGGCATGCCCGGCGGCACCGTGACGGAGACCCTGGGCACCGGGCTGATCAGCCTGGTCTTCCTGCTGGGCTGCTACCCGGCGCTGCGCCTGATCGACACCAAGGGCCGGCGCCCCGTCATCGTCTGGTCCTTCGCGCTGATGACCGTGCCGCTGGCACTGCTGGGGGTGTGGCCCACCGCCCCGGCGGCCGTGGCGCTGACCGCGCTGTGCGCGTACGCCTTCCTGTGCGGGGGGCCGAACGTGCTGGACTGGACCTACCCCAACGAGCTGTTCCCGACCGAGATCCGGGCCACCGCCGTGGGCATGGCCACCTCGGTCAGCCGGATCGGCGCCGCGGTGGGCACCTACCTGCTGCCGCTGTCGCTGACCGGCCTGGGCACCGGCCCGACCATGCTGATCGCCGCCGGGGTGACGGCGCTGGGCCTGCTGGTGTGCGTGCTGTGGGCGGAGGAGACCCGCGGCACCGCGCTGGGCGCCTCCCCGGCCGCGCCGGGTACGGACCGGACGCCGGGCGTCCCGGCGCAGCGGGTGGCGCAGACGGCGCGCTGACGGTCGGCGTGTGAAGGCGGCGGCGCCGCCCGGGGTCCTTTCCCGGGCGGCGCCGCCGTCGCTCCTCACCATGGCTCGTCCGCCGTGTCGGCGACGCCGTTCAGGCGGTCGAGCGCGGCCCGCAGGACCCGCCGGTCGAGGTAGCCCGGGTAGCGGGGGTGGGGCGGGAGGGGGTCGTCGCGTTCGACTCCCGGGGGCAGGCCGCCGGTGGCGGGCGCGAGTTCGCGTTCGTCGCGGAAGGCGAGGGCGGCCCAGAACTCGGCGGCCAGCGGCACGGCGGCCACGCCAGGGGGTGGGGGCCAGGACTCGCCGGTGCGGGGGTGGCGCGGGACGACGGCGATGTCGGGGCGGCGGTGGGGCAGCGGTCGGCCCGGTCCGGCCAGGGCGGCCCGCAGGGCGGGGCGGGCCGGGCCGGCGGCGGGGGGCGGCAGTTGGGCGAGGAGGGGGCGGAAGGCCTGGGCGAGCGGGCCGGTGGCGAGGTCCAGGGGCGCGCCGTCGGCGGCGTGGACCAGGTGGGCCAGGGTCACGGCGGCCTCCACGTCCCAGCGGATGCTCCGGTTGCCGTCGCCGTCCGACGGGTCGGTGGCGCACCACCGGTCGGTGACGGTGTGCCAGTCGGCGATCGGGGCGTCGGGGCCGGCCGGGACGGGGCGCACCGCGGAGGGTTCCAGCCAGGTGGCCTGCCACAGCGAGCAGTCGTCGATCCTGGTGGCGACCTTGCGTCCGCAGCCGGCGCAGGTGACGTTGGGGCCGTAGCGGCCGTCGATGCCGCAGCAGGCGCCGAGTTCGCGGCGCTGGACGAGGGCGGTGCCGTGGGCGTCGCCGGGGGCGATGACGGTCGGGCGGGGCCCGCGGGCCGGGTCACCGTCGACGGCGTAGGTGCCCGGGTCCATCAGGACGGGCATGGCCACGCCGTTGCCGAAGGGCAGCCCGGCGTAGACCGGGTAGGGGACCCGCGTCAGCGGCCCGGTCAGCGCGGTGCCGCACGCCCTGCACTCGAAGACCTCCACGCCCGCCCGTTCCCCCTTCGTCCGCCCCGCCGACGGGCGAGTATCTCCGCCCTGGCGGGCCGGCGCCAGCGGATTTCCGGGGCCCGGATCTGACGGCTTGTCAAGTTCGCGCCGGAGCCGTCCGACCGGCAGTAGCCTCGGCCTCTGCGACGACGCAACGATGCTCCGAGGGCGGCGGTGGTCGAAGGAAGGTCAGAGGCGGTGCCCGCCTGGGCGCACCGCCCAGCTGGCGGCCGCGTCTGACTGTCAGTGCCTGCCGGTAGGTTGATTCTCGTGCATCTCAGGTACTCCTTTCGTATCTATCCGACGGCGGGTCAGCGGCAGCTGCTGGCACGTACGTTCGGGTGTGCGCGGGTGGTGTACAACGATGCGCTCGCCCTGCGGAGGGCCGCATGGAAGGCGGACAGGTCGAGGATTGCGACCGGTGCTCTGGCCAAGGCGGTGATCACGGAGGCGAAGAGGACGGATGCCCGGTCGTGGCTGGGGTCGGTGTCGGTGGACGCGTTGCAGTCGTCCCTGCGCGATCTGGACACGGCCTACCGGAACTTCTTCGACTCGGTGTCTGGTAAGCGGCAGGGACGCCCGGTGGGGCTGCCGGTGTTCAAGTCGCGCAAGGACAGCCGGCAGTCGCTGCGGTTCTCCCGCAACGGATTCCGGTTGCGGGGCAACGGGAAGCTGAACCTGGCGAAGATCGGTGACGTGCGGGTGAAGTGGTCGCGGCCGCTGCCTGCTGATCCGTCGTCGGTGACGGTCGTGCTGGATGCGGCCGGGAGGTACCACGCGAGTTTCGTCGTGGACGTGGAACCCGAGTACCTGCCCGAGGTCGATGCCGAGGTCGGCATCGACCTCGGGCTGACCACCTACGCCGTCCTCTCCGACGGCAGCGTGATCGACAACCCCCGCTTTCTCCGCAAGGCCGAGAAGAAGCTCAAGGCCGCACAGCGGGAGCTGTCCCGCAAGGCCAAGGGGTCGAAGAACCGGGCCAAGGCCCGCCGCAAGGTCGCCAGGGCGCACGCCAAGGTCGCCGACACCCGCAAGGACTGGCTGCACCAGCAGACCACCAGGATCATCCGCGAGAACCAAGCGGTGCACCTGGAGGACCTGAACGTGCGCGGCCTCGCCCGAGGCCGCCTGGCCAAGTCCGTCCACGACGCCGGATGGGCCACCTTCCGGCGCCTGCTCAAGGAGAAGGCGGCCCGATACGGACGTCATGTCGGCATCGCGCCCCGCACGTTCCCGTCGTCCCAGCTGTGCTCGGCGTGCGGACACCGCGACGGACCCAAACCCCTGCACATCCGGGCGTGGGCCTGTGGCGCATGCGGCATGCTCCATGACCGTGACCTCAACGCCGCTCGGAACATCCTGGCCGCCGGGCAGGCGGACAGGCTAAACGCCTGCGGAGGACCGGTGAGACCCGGCGTGGCGATCCCACGCCAGGCACGGCCCGCTGAAACAGGAACCCATCGGAACGCCGACCGCACCGGGCGCAAGCCCCGTGCCGCAGGCGCGGCCGGAATCCCCGCGCTTTAGCGCGGGGAGGATGTCAAGTTCGCCGCGTTCCGGTTCGAGGACGAGGACGGCCCCGGCCGCTCGCGGCGGCTGGCGGACTTCCACCGGATGCTGGGCGCGGTCGGCCTGGCCTTCACCGCCCTCGGCGCGGACCCGACGGCCCCGGGCGCGCCGGCCGCGGGCACGACGGCGCCGGACACGACGGCACCGGGCGCGACGGCCCCGGGCGGCGGCGTGTTCGAACACGACGGCCTGGCCCACGCGGTGGCCGTGCTGCGCTGCTGGGACCTGACCCTGCGCGGCGCCGACCGGGCGCGGGCGCTCGAACTGGCCGAGTCTGAGGCCCCCGGGCGGGCGGCCGCCGTTGAAAGTATCGTCCCGTGCAACTATTGTTTGGACATATAAAGCGCATCAGCAAGCGCCTGTGTCCTGGCGCTGCCGTTCCCACCGGGAGTCCGACATGAGCACCACCCTCTTCACCCCGTACACGCTGCGGGAGCTGACCGTTCCCAACCGGGTCTGGATGCCGCCGATGTGCCAGTACAGCGCCGCGCCGGCCGGAGAGGCCGCCGGGGCCCCCACGGACTGGCACTACACCCACCAGGCGGCGCGGGCCGCCGGCGGCACCGGGCTGATCATCACGGAGGCCACGGCGGTCAGCCCCGAGGGGCGGATCAGCCCGTACGACCTCGGGCTGTGGAACGACACCCAGGTCGAGGCGTTCCGCCGGATCACCGACTTCCTCAAGGCGCAGGGCACCGTCCCGGCCGTCCAGCTCGGGCACGCCGGGCGCAAGGCCTCCACCGAGCGGACCTGGGTGGACCGCGGACGCGCCCTGAGCCCCGACGAGGAGCACGGCTGGACCCCGGTCGCCCCCAGCGCGCTGCCCTTCTCGCCCGAGCACACCACCCCCGAGGAGCTGACGGTCGATCAGATCGCCGAGATCGTCGGCCAGTTCGCCGACGCCGCGCGGCGCGCCCTGGCGGCGGGCTTCCAGGTCGTCGAGGTCCACGGCGCCCACGGCTACCTGATCCACCAGTTCCTCTCCCCCGAGACCAACCGCCGCACCGACGCCTACGGCGGCTCCTTCGAGGGCCGCATCCGCTTCGCGCTGGAGGTCGTCGACGCGGTGCGCGAGGTGTGGCCCCAGGAGCTGCCGCTGTTCTTCCGCGTCTCGGCCACCGACTGGCTCACCGAGAACCCGCAGGACGGCCGCGAGGGCTGGACCTCGCAGGACACCGTCCGCCTGGCCAAGGAGCTCCAGGCGCACGGCGTGGACCTGCTGGACGTCTCCACCGGCGGCCTGGTGCCCGACGCCGCGATCGAGGCCGGCCCCGGCTACCAGGTGCCCTTCGCCGAGGCGGTGCGCGACCAGGTCGGCCTGCCGGTGGCCACCGTCGGCCTGATCACCGAGCCGGCCCAGGCCCAGGAGATCCTGGCCGCCGGGCGCGCCGACGCCGTCCTGCTCGGCCGCGAGCTGCTGCGCAACCCCTCCTGGGCCCGCCGCGCGGCCGGCGAGCTGGGCGGCGAGGTGCACACCCCCGTCCAGTACCACCGCTCCTGAGAACGCGCTGCGGCCGCCGCCCCCCGGCCGGGGGGCGGCGGCCGCAGTCGAGTTGACGGTGCGTCAGGAATTGACGATGCGTCAGGAGTTGCCGCGGCCCAGGAAGTGGCCCGCGGTGGTGGCGCTGGTGGAGCGGCGGTCGTGGGAGGCGTCCTCGACGACGTGGATCATGCTGCTGTCCGGGTCCGTGCCGCGGTCCTTGGCCCAGCCGCTGACCAGGTGGGTCATCTCGTTGTTGGCGTCCAGGTAGGTGTCGGAGATCTTGGCGTTGGCGACGCTGTTGTTGTGGTCCTTCATCTGGTTGTCCCACTCCCAGGCCCAGGTGTCGACCAGGCGCTGGGCGCTGTCGCCGACCCACGGGATGGGGGTGAGCGGGGCGCCGACCACGTGGTAGGCGACCTTGGCCTTCCAGTCGGCCTGGAGGTTGGCGTCGTCGCGCTGTCCCATGGCGACGTCGGCGCGGATCGCGTCGTAGACGCCCAGGCTCGCGGCGCCCTTGTTCATCACGTCCTGGATGTCGTTCTGCGAGGGGTTGGGCCCGATCGAGGACAGCTCCTGGGCGATCTTGGCGCTCTCGGCCTGGTGCAGGGTGGCGTACGCGTCGGGGTTGTCGGACAGTCCGCGCATCACCCGCACCAGGCTGTCCTCGCCGACGCCCATGTGCACCGTGCCGTTCGCGTCGGTCCACACCGTGCTGCCGTGGTCCAGGTACTGGGAGTTGCGGCCGTTGAAGATCTCGTGGCTGTCGTTGGTGTAGTCGGCCAGCGCGTTGGCCAGCGGCTGGCGCAGGTTGGCGTTGACCTTGGTGCCGCCCTGGCCCTCGTCCAGGGTGGTGACGGTGTCGTGCATGATCCGGGCCTGGGCCTCGGTGTGGTGCCCGGTGTGCGGGGCGCCGGCCGGCTGGCCGGTGGTGGCGGCCTCCAGCGCCGCGCCCAGGCCGCTCTGCGCCAGCGGGTCGGGCGTCTTGAACGGGCCGGCCATCGACGTGACCCAGCCCTCGGGCCACTTGCGGTCCTTGAGCAGGTAGTGCAGGTGCTGGTTGCCGCCGCCGGAGTTCGGGTCCAGGTAGGCGGTGGCGGCGTCCGGCTCGCGGCCCATGATCGCGAGCACGTTGTCCAGCGGGTCGGCGCCCAGCGCGGTGCCGTTGTGGTTGGCCTTGTAGGCCCACGCGTCGGGGGTCTTCTTCTCCGCCGCGGTGATGTCGTCGGCCAGGTCGCCGAGCATCCCGGCCGAGTACTTCGCGTCGCCCTTGGCCATCAGCGTGGTCAGGACCTGGTACCCGTACACCGGCTCGGTGTTGGAGCCGTAGTTGTGGTCCGCGTCGCAGCCGACCTTGGCCATGCCCGCGCGCCAGCGCCGGTAGAAGTCGGTACTGGTGTCCTGGGTGGCGGAGGCCAGCGCGTGGGTGAGGCCGCCCTGGAGGTCGGTGTAGGCGGCCTTCTTGTCGCCGCCGGGGCTGCTGAGCTTCCCGGCGAGCTTGAGCGTGCCGTCCGGGCCGAGCCGGTCCAACAGGCCCTGGGAGAAGGCGGGGTGGTCGGCCTTGTCCTTCATCAGGTCCTGCAGCTGGACCAGTTGCTCCGGGGTCAGGTCGTCCAGGTGGGTGGCCAGGTCGGCGGCGCGCTGGGCGTCACCGGCGTCGCCGCCGCCCACGGCCTGGCCGTTGAAGGTGGTGTCCAGCGGGTTGCCCGCCTTGGAGGCGCCGCGCAGGGCGGCGGCGATGCGCTGGTCGGCGCGGGTGGCGGCCTGGACGCCGGCCGCGATCGCCTTGGTCCACCTGTCGGCCGCGTCCTGGTAGGACTGCCGGCCCTCCGGGTCGTGGTGCAGGGCCTGGCGGGTGGCCGGGTCGAGCGTGCTCTCGTCGAACACCGCCGTGCCGGTGCCGGTCACCTTGAAGCCGTCCTTGACGGCGCCGTCGGCCGCGTCGCGGGTCTGCTTCTGCGCGGCGGCGAAGTCGGCGTGCGCCTCGTCGAGCAGCGAGGCCATCGCGTTGGCCTCGGTCTGGGCGTCGACGATCTGGCCCTTGGTGGCCAGCAGCGCCGTGTTGGCCAGGTTCGCGGTGCCGCCCGTCCACCAGGGGCCGCCGGTCAGGCCGTTGCCGCTGCTCGGCAGGCCGGGGCCGCCCGGGGTGAACAGGCCGTTGCCGCCGATGCCGCCGCCGTTGCCCGCGCCGCCCAGGACGTCCTGCTCCATGGTGGTCTGCATGGTGTGGAAGCGCGTCGCCATCGCGCGCCACTGGGTGGCGGCGGCGGTCAGCGCGTCCGGATTGGCGTTGATGACGTCCTCGTATCCGAGCATGGTCACTGCACCTGGAGGGACTGGGCGATGGACAGGTTGGTACTGCGGTAGTTGGCGCCGGTGCTCTGCATCGCGCCCGCGTTGGCGTTCAGCCGCCCGGTCAGCGCCTTGACCTGCTGGTGCCACTCGTCCAGCGAGTCCTTCAACGCCCCGGCGCTGTCCCAGTTCTTGAGGCCCGTGACCGCCGTCCCGGTGGCGTCGTCGGCGACCGCGCCCGCGCCCGGGCAGTCGTGGGCCAGGTTGGTCAGCGTGGCGTGCGCCTTGTCCAGCGCGGCGTGGTTGACCCCGAACCCGCCCGGTGCCGGTGTGCTCATCCGTCGTTCCCCCATGTGTGGTGACCCGGCGGTGTGGTCGCCGGGCGCCGATGATCGTAAGTCCGCGGAGCACCGGTTGACGCAAGGGAGGCATCAGAGATTTGTCACCGTTTCGTCACCGCCCGGCGCCCGGCGGACCGTTCGGGTACGGCACACCCGCCAGGCCGGGCCCGCACAGCACCCCGGCGACCGTACGGCCACCGGGCCCGGCGACCGCACGGGGCCGTCCGGGCGGGCGCGCGACGACCGCGCCCGTACGCCGTTGACGCCCGACCGGCCCCCCTCTACAACGGAGCTCAGACCCGGCCCCGAGCTCCCCGAGGAGCAAGCCCATGGCCCCGGACGCCCCCCGCTGCCCCGTGCTCGACATGACCGCCCGCACCCTCCACCAGCAGAACGCGCGGCTGCGCTGCGCCGGACCGGCCGTACGCGTCGAACTCCCCGACGGCATCATCGCCTGGTCGGTGACCCGCGCCCCGGTGATCCGCGCGCTCACCGGCGACCCCCGCGTCTCCCGCGACGCACGCCGCCACTGGCCCGGCCTGGCCGCGGTGCCCGAGGGCTGGCCGATGGACCCGATCGCCTTCCAGCAGAACTTCTTCAACCGCTACGGCGACGAACACCGCTCCGCCCGGCGCCGGATGGCGACCTCCTTCTCACCCCGGCGGGTGTCCGCGCTGCGCCCCCGGATCGAGGCCACCACCGCCGCCCTCGTTGGCGCGCTGGGCGAACTCGCCCCCGGCCAGGCCGTGGACCTGCGCCGGGCGCTGTCCCTGCCGCTGACCATGACGGTGATCTGCGACCTGTTCGGCGTCCCCGCCGACCTGCGGCCCCCGATCGGCCGGGCGATGGACGCCCTGCTGACCACCACGGCGGCCAACGAGCAGATGACGCTCTCGCGCGCCGAGATCAACGTGGCGCTGACCGACCTGCTGGAGCTCAAACGGCGCGAACCCGGCCCCGACCTCGCCAGCGACGTCGCCGCGCTCAGCACCGGCGGCGACACCGGACGCACCGAGGAGGAGTCCCGCGACACCCTGTTCCTGATGCTCGGCGCCGGGTACGAGACCGCCGTCAACCTCATCACCAGCACCGTCCAGGCCCTCCTCACCCACCCCCGCCACCTGGCCGCCGTCCGCACCGGCGCCCTCGGCTGGGAGGACGTCATCGAGGAGACCCTGCGCCACGAGAGCCCCGTCATGCACGTCCCGCTGCGCTACCCGCTGGAGGACATCGACCTCGGCGAGGGCGTGGTCATCCGCCGCGGCGAACCGATCCTGCTCGGCTTCGGCGCGGCCGGCCGCGACCCGGACCTCCACCCGGACCGGCCCGACGAGTTCGACCCGACCCGCCCCGACAAGGAGCACCTCGCCTTCGGGCACGGCCCGCACTTCTGCCTCGGCGCGCCCCTGGCCCGCCTGGAGGCCGAGGTCGCCCTGGCCGGCCTGTTCGGCGCCCACCCCGACAGCGCCCTGGACCCCTCCCGCCCGGCACCCGCCCGGCTGGAGTCGGCGATCATCAACGGCCCGGCCGAGCTCTGGATCGTCCCGACGCCCGCCGCGCCGTGATGGCCCGAGGGCCCCGCACCCCCCGTTTCCATGCGGGGGGTGCGGGGCCCTCGGGCCTTCGGGCGGGCGCCGGGCTCAGGCGAGCAGGTCGGACTGGAGGTCGACCACCTGGCGGAAGGCCGCGGCGGGCACGCCGCGCGGGTTGGTCATGGTGATCACGGCCACCACGTCGGAGGCCGACACGAACGCCAGACGGGTCGTCGGCACGTCCTTGCCGGCGGTCTCCCGGGACTCCTTGCGGGTCACCTCGACACCGTCCGGCAGCTCGCCGTCGGCCGAGGAGGGCGCGGTCCTCGCGTCGGGCGCGGCCTTGAGCTGGATCTCCGAGCGCGTCCGGGAGAAGGTGTCCCAGGCCTCGGCGGAGGTGCCGAAGCGCATCAGCCGGATCCGGGTGCTGGTGCCGTCGGAGGCGGTCCACTCCCGGACGGTGGCCGCGCGGCACACGTTCTGCCGCAGCAGGGTCCGCATCCGGGCCGGGTTCTGCAGGTCGCCGAGCAGCGCGTCGCAGGACACCCAGTTCGCCGGGGCCGCCCCCTCGGGGCTCGCGGTGGCCGTGCCGGAGGCGCTCGGGCCCGCCGTGGCCGAGGGGGTTCCCGACGGGGTGTCGGAGGGCGAGGCCGTGGGTGAGGCCGAGCCCGCCGAGCCCGCCGGGAGCGTCGGGGCCGTCGGGGCCGGGAAGACCGGCGGGTTCACCGAGCCGCCGGCCTCCTTGGGCACGGGCAGCAGCAGGTGGCGCAGGTCCGCCAGGTGCACGGCCGCGCCCTTGTCCTTGGCCTTGTCCTTGAGGTTGGGCGCGGCCTTGCCCGAGGGCAGCGGCGGCAGGGCCAGCGGCGGGAAGGTGTAGCGGCCGTCTCCGGCGGTGGCCAGGCCGGGGATGTCGGTGCGCTCGGGCGCGGTGACGGCCAGCGCGGTGCCGGTACCGGCCAGGGCGAACACCAGGACGGCGCAGCCCCAGCGCACCGCGGCCTTGCGACGGCGGGTGCGGTGGGCGGCCTGCTCCTCGGCGGCCTGCGCCGCGAGGGCCTGCTCCTCGGCGGTCGGCTCCTCGGCGGTCGGCTCCTCGGCGGTCGGCGCCGTGGTGGGGGCCGGGTCGGCGGCGGGCTGCGGGGCGGGCCCGGACTCCGGGGCGGGCTGCGGGGTGGGCTCGGACCCGGGCCCGGGCTGCGGGGTGGCGGCGTGGTCGGTCATACGGAGGCTCCGGGGCTGGCGAGGCGGTCGAGCTGCATGGTGAAGAGGGCCACGATCCTGTCCTTGGGGAGCGGTGCCACACCCTCGGCGCTCATGATCACCAGGAGGTCGCCCTCGGCGGCCGAGCACTCCAGGTAGTCGATCGGCGCGGAGGGCGGCGCGGGCATCAGGTAGCAGTGCGCCTCGGGGTGGCCGGGGACCTGCGGGCCGGAGCGGAAGATGCCGGTGTCACCGGTGAACACCGCGGTGTACTCGTTGATCCGTTGCACCTCCTGCTGGTTGAACTGGCGCAGCCGCAGGCCGACCACCAGGTTGCCGCCGTCGTTGCGGTAGGTCCGCACGCCGGTGCCCTTGACGTGCAGGCCCTGCCAGTAGGAGCGGAGCTTGTCGCGCTTGTCCTTGGGGACCTGCTGGAGTTCGGCGTCCATCTCGTCGGAGAGCTGCCCGGCGCCGAGCTCGGTGTCGTTGCCGTAGCCGCCCTCGTCGGGGCCCGGCGCGTAGCCGGCCGGGACGGGCAGCAGCAGGTCGCGCAGCGAGCCGAAGTGGCTGCCGTTGGACTTGGCGCCGAAGGGCGTGGGGGTGGCGGCCGGGGCCGGGGTGCCGGTGGGGCCGGCGGCGGCGACCGGGGCGGGGTCGTCGTACCGGGTCTTGATGATGCCGACGCCGATGACCACGCCGACCAGGGCGGCGGCGACGGTGGCGGCGCCCGCGCGCAGCAGGCGGCGGGAGGCGGGGTTCGGGGGCGAATCCGGGGTCGGGTCCGGCGTGGCGGGCGCGCCCGCCGGGGCGAACTCGCCTGCGGGCGCGGCCGGTTCGGGGGTGTGCTCGGCCGGGACGGCCGGGGTGGCCGGGGTGGCCGGGGCATGGGGCTCGGCCGGGGTGGCCGGCACGGCGCTCACGGAGTCGTCGGTCATGTCAGCCGCTCCCACTGCTGCTTGGCGAGGGCCTTGAGGTCCCCGGATTCCACCGGCTTGGGGCTGAAGACCTCCACGGTCATCAGCACCGTGCCGCGCTGGGCGGCGGCGTGGCCGTAGTAGTACTGCTCCTTGGTGTCGGACCACTGCCTGGGTTCCGGGTCCACCCGGTAGCCGCCGTCGGTGTCGTCGGCGAAGGTCTGCCCGTGGAAGGCCGCGGCCTCGTCGATGTGCTCGGGCGTGTACTGGGTGAGCGTGACCCGGTAGCGGATGTCGCCCTTCATCCAGTCCACCTCGGCGGCGCGCCGGAAGCCGGACGTGGCGAGGTCCTTGAAGACGACGGCCGCGTCGCCCTTGCGTTCGGCGAGCTCGCCGATCGACATCCAGCCGGGCTTGTCCGGGTAGTCGCCCCAGGCGGTGCTGCCGTCGGGGGCGCTGACCAGCAGCTTGCGCAGGTCGCCCTCGATGGCGGGCGGCGGGGGCTGGGCGGCGGCGAGGGCGGCCGGGTCGACCGTCTCGGCCGGGTAGGCGGGCAGGGCGACCTGGAGCGGCGGCAGCGGCGTGGGCGGGCGCTGGGCCTGGATCGCGTAGCCGACGCTGCCGCCGGCCAGCACGCCCACGACCAGGGCGCAGACGGACAGCAGCACCGGGCGGGGGCGGCGCGACGGGCGCGGGGCGGTCTCGGGGCCGGCCGACAGGAAGTCGGCGTAGATGTCCACGGCCGGGGCCGGAGCGGCGGGCTCCGGGGCGGCGGGCTCCGGCGCGGCCGGGGCCTGGTGCGCCGTCCGGTGTGCCATCGCCTCGCCTTCGGCCGACCAGGGGGACGGGGCCGGGACGGGCGGCACCGGCGGGACCGGTGGCACGGGCGGCACTGGTGGTACGGGGGGCAGCGGCGGCGTCGGCGGTTCGGCCGACGCCGCCGACGCGGACGACGCGGACGGGTCGGCGGCCGCGGCCGGCGGCTGCTCGGGTTCGGTGGTCACGGAAGCGACTCCAGAGGAGGAGGGGCGGGAGGACGTCGTGGGGCGGGCGCGCGGGCGCGGGCTCAGCCCCCGGAGGCGAGCCACTCGCGCTGGCGCTTCATCAGGTCGTTCAGCAGCGCCTTGTCCGGCGTGCCCTTGACCTCGACGTCGACGGTGTACTGGACGTCGCCCTGGCTGGAGATGCCGGTCATCGAGCCGGTGTAGGCCTCGTTCTTGGGCTTGCGGCGGAAGCCGTGGGCGTTGGGGTCGCCGTCGATGTCGATCGCTTCCTGCGACTTGACGGTGTAGCCCTGGGCGAACCGGCTCGCCAGGTCGGCGGAGCCGAAGTGCAGCAGGGTGACGGTGACTTCGGCCGTGCCGTCGGCGGTGCGGTAGGTGCGGGTGGCGCCGTCGCGGTAGCCGAGGCGGCTGAGGATGGTGTCGATGTCGTCCGGCTTGCCGAACATCTCGGAGACGTCGTCGCGGGTCATCGCCATCCCGTCGGCGGGCCCGTAGGACTCGCCGCCGGCCGGGATCGGGAGCAGGAAGTAGCGCAGGTCGCCGTCGTGCTTGCCGCCGCTGACGGTGCCCTTGACGGTGCTGGCCGGGGCGGGCTCGGTCGGGACGGCCGTCGGCACCGGGACGGGTACGGCGGAGGGCGTGGCGCTCGCGGAGGCACTCGCGCCGGCGCTCGCCGGGGCGGCGGTGGCGGTGGCACGCGGCGCGGGTGCGGCGGCCCGGTGGCCGTCCGGCTTGCCGACGGCGACGGTCACCGCGGCGCTGGCCGCCGTGACGGCGAGCAGTCCGGCGGTGGCCAGCGCGACGCCGACGGCGCGCGGCAGCCGGCGCGGGGCCGCGGTCGCCGGGGCCGGGTCGGCGGCGGGCACGGGCACGGCAGCCGCTTCCGGCGCGGCTGCGGGCTCGGGCGCGACGCCGGCCGGCTGCGGCTGCTGCTCCGGCGGCGGATCGGTGAACGCGGCGCTCTCGTTCTCGGGCGCGGGCAAAGGACTCCCCCATGGGAATGATCGGAAATGTCGCACGTGGGCCACCGTCGGAAATCCGCTCCCCCGCGGCCTTCCCGGACCGGCCATCACGTCTCTCACCAGGCAGTATGAGAGTCCGATGACATTCTCGCCAACAAAATCAATCACCGCACTCCCGTGCAATGCCCGATGAATCGGACACTCCGTGACCCAACCGCAACAGGCGCCCTGACGGGGTGTCGTGCGTCCGGGTGTCGTGGAGGCCGTGGTTCCGGGCCCGGCTTGAGTTGGAGTGCACTCCAAGTCCTACGGTTCCTTCCGTGGTCAGGGCCGGTCGGCCGGGGCCGCGGTACGGGAACGGGTACGAGGAGAGGACAGGCGCGATGGGTGCTTCGGAGCAGGGGGCCGGGCAGCGGCGGGAGCGGTTCGAGCGGGGCATGGAGGTGCTCACCCGGGTCGACGGGGAGGGCGGGCAGCGAGTGGTGGACGCGCTGGCCGACATCAGCCCGGAGCTGGCCCACCAGGTCGTCGCCTGGGGCTTCGGCGACGTCTACAGCCGCCCCGAACTCGCCTCGCGCGACCGGCAGTTGGTGACGCTGGGGATGCTCACCGCGCTCGGCGGCTGCGAGCCGCAGCTGGAGGTCCACATCAACGCCTCGCTCAACGTCGGCCTCTCCCCCGTCGAGATCACCGAGGCGCTGCTGCACTCGGCCGTGTACTGCGGGTTCCCCAAGGCGCTGAACGCGACCTTCGTCGCCAAGAAGGTCTTCGGCGAGCGCGGCCTGCTGCCGGTCACGGCCGCCTGACGCCGGACCACCCTGCCACCGGGGCGCGGCCGGTGCCATCATGCGGCCATGACGTATTCGGCAGCACGTGACGCGTTGGAGGGCCTGGCGCTCGGGGACGGCTTCGGCGAGCGGTGGTTCCCGCTCTTCCGCACACCGAAGGCGGCGTTCGCACAGATCCGGGCCCGGCGGGTGCCGCCGGAGACCCCGTGGCACTGGACCGACGACACGGCGATGGCGCTGTCGGTGTACGGGATCCTCACCGCGTACGAGGCGGTGCACCAGGAGCGCCTGGCCCAGGCCTTCGGGGCGACGTACCTGGCCGACGCCTACCGCGGCTACGGCAACGGCATGAGCCTGCTGCTGCCCCGGCTGGCCGCGCGGCCGTCGGCGTGGCGCGAGGAGTCGCGCAAGCTGTTCGACGGCCAGGGCAGCCTGGGCAACGGGGCGGCGATGCGGGTGGCGCCGCTGGGCGCCTGGTTCCACGCGGACCTGGACGAGGCCGCGGAACAGGCCGCGCTGTCGGCCGAGGTGACGCACGCCCACCCCGAGGGGATCGCCGGCGCGGTGGCCGTGGCGCTGGCGGCCGCGCTGGCCGCACGCGGACGCGGCGGCGTCGGGGCTCCGGCACCGGCACCGGCACCGGCCGGGGCCGCCTTCCTCGCCGAGGTGGCCGGGCGCACCCCGGCCGGCCCGGTGCGCGAGGGCCTGTCCCGGGCCGCCGAACTCGCCCCGGACACCGAGCCCTGGCGCGCGGCGGACCTGCTGGGCAACGGGCAGCGGGTGCGGGCCGGCGACACCGTGCCCTTCGCCCTGTGGTCGGCCGCCCACCACCTCGACAGCCTGACCGACGCCCTGTGGAGCACCGCCGAGGGCCTGGGCGACGTGGACACCACCTGCGCGATCACCGGCGGCGTGGTCGCCGCCCGCACCGGGCTGGGCGGTCCGGCCGCCGGCTGGCTCGCCCGGCGCGAGCCCCTGCCGGCCTGGGTGGCCGGCGCCGAGGACGAGACCCCGGTACGCCGCACGGGCTGAGGCCCCGGGCGGACCGGGGCGGCGGGGAGGCTCCCCGCGGCCCCGGCCGCGCGCCCCTCAGGGGGCCAGGCCCGAGGCGGTGAGGGCGGCGGCTGCGGCGGGGCCGGGGCCGTCGGGGGCGTCGGTGCGCCAGGCGAGGTGGCCGTCGGGGCGCAGCAGGGCGGCGGTGGCGGTGTCCCAGCCGGGGTGGGGGCGGGTGAGCGGGGCGCTGTGCAGGGTCAGGCCGGGGCGGGCGAGGTGGTCCGGGCGGGTGGAGCCGGTGAGGTCGAGCAGGACGGGGCGGCCGGGGCGCAGCAGGGTGAACAGGGTGGTGGCGCCGAGGTGGAGGTCGGGGGCGCGGGTGCCGGTGAGCGGGTGGGCCTCGGGTCCGTCGGGGGCGGCGGGGTAGCGGACGGCGAGGCCGGCGGAGCGGGCGGCCAGGGTGTCGGAGAAGGTGGGGACGCCGTCGATGAGTTCGCCGAGCAGGTCGCGCAGGGCGAGGGTCTCGGGGCTGTGGTCGGCCATCAGGCCGCTCTGGGCGCGGGTGCTGCGCAGCAGTTCGGCGCCGACGGGGTGGCGTTCGGCGTGGTAGCTGTCGAGGAGGGTGTCGTCGGCGGTGCCGTGCAGGACGCGGGCGAGTTTCCAGCCGAGGTTGAAGGCGTCCTGGAGGCCGACGTTGAGGCCGGGGCCGCCGGCCGGGAAGTGGCTGTGGGCGGCGTCGCCGGCCAGGAGGACGCGGCCGTGGCGGTAGTGGGCGGCCTGGCGGGCGGCGTTGCCGAAGGTGGAGAGCCGGCCGGGGTCGCGCATGCCGTAGTCGGTGCCGGCGATGTGGCGGACCTTGGTGCGCAGTTGGTCGAAGGTGGGCGGGCCGTCGGGGCGGGTGCGGTTGGTGGCGGCGTCGTTGCCGACGACGCGGTGGATGCCGCCGGGCAGCGGGAAGACCATGAGGGCGCCGCGCTCGTTGGCGAGGGCGGGGGTGCGGGGCGGGGTGTCGAGGACGACGTCGCCCATCCAGGCCCAGAAGGTGGCGGGGGTGCCGGGGAAGTCGATGCCGGCGGCGCGGCGCACGGTGCTGCGGGAGCCGTCGCAGCCGACCAGGTGGGCGGTGCGCAGGCGGTAGGGGCCGTCGGGGCCTTCGACGTGGACGGTGACGGCTTCGTCGTCCTGGGTGAGGCCGGTGACGCGGTGGCCGCGGCGCAGGTCGGCGCCGGCGGCGACGGCGTGCTCGGCGAGCAGGTGTTCGGTGCGGGCCTGGGGCAGGGCGAGGGTGTAGCGGTGGGGGGTGTCGAGGCGGGTGTAGTCGAGGCGGGCGGGCAGGGCGGCGAAGTGTCCGGCGGGGATGCGGACGCCTTCGGCGAGGAAGGGTTCGAGCAGGCCGCGGGAGTCGAGCATCTCCAGGGTGCGCGGGTGCAGGGAGGTGGCCCGGGAGTGCGGGTCGGGTTCGGTGCGGGTCTCCAGGAGTGTCACCTCGGCGCCGTGCAGGCGCAGTTCGGCGGCGAGCCAGAGGCCGACGGGGCCGGCTCCGGCGATGACGACCTGGTGGGTGGGTGTGGTCATGGGTGTCCCCTCCACGGTTCTTGGTCAGTGACCAATGGCGTTGGCCCCAGTACACTAGGTCAGTGACCAAGAAGCAAGCTCCGCCCGCCGGGCAGCCCCGGCTGGACACCGCCGCCGTGGTGCGCGCGGCCCTCGACCTGCTCGACGACAAGGGCGCCGGCGCGATGTCGGTGCGCGGCGTCGCCGAGCGCCTGGGTGTCCGGATGAACACCGTGCTGTGGCACGCCAAGACCAAGGGCCGGCTGCTGGAACTGATGGCCGACGCGATCGTCGCCGGGGTCGACCCGGACGGCCTGCCCGGGCCCTGGCGGGAGCGGGTGCGCGAGCTGTCCCACCGCTACCGGCGCGCCCTGCTGGCCCACCGCGACGGGGCGCTGATCGTCGCCGGGACGTACGCGGCCGAGCCGGCCACCCTGCGCCACGCCGACGCCGTACTGGCCGCACTGCTGGAGGGCGGGCTGGACGAGCAGCGCGCGGCCTGGACGTTCTGGAGCATCCAGTACCTGGCGCTCGGCCTGACCCAGGAGCAGCAGGCCCTGGCCGCCCAGAGCGGCGAGCACTCCCTGGCCGGGGCGCTGGCCGACGGCGCCCACCCGGCGCTGGGCCGGGTCGCGCGGCACCTGGAGGGCGACGACTTCGACGCGCGGTTCGCCTTCGCCCTCGACCGGCTCCTCGAACAGCCTGGCGCGGCGGGCTAGTTCGCGACCACCGGGCGCGGCGGGGCGGTCCGCGACCGCCGGGCCGGCGAGGAGGGCGCGGCCGGTGCGGCCGTGGCGATGTCGCAGCCCTGTCACCGTCGCGGGAGAAGCCTGGCCACGGGGGCCGGGCGGGCCCAGGATCGGGAGCGGTGGCGGGACTGCGGCGTCGGGGGCGGGTGTGACCGGGACGGGGTTCGAACGACGGTGCGTGGCGGTGACCGCGGCGGCGACGGTGACGTCGGCGCTCGCGGGCTCGGCCTCGCTGTGGCCGTGGTCGCAGGACGATCCGGTGCCCGGGTGGCTGTGGTGGCTGTGCGCCGCGGCGGCGGCGGCGCTCCCGGCGGCCTGGCTCCCGGTGCGCCGCCGCGCCCCGGAGCGGGAGCGCGGGACGGGCACCCGGGCGGTGGGGTTCCTGCTGCTGACGCTGCTCACGGTGTTCCTGGCCGCGCAGGTCGCCGGCACCGTGCGGGAGCGGCTGGGCCATCCGCGCCGTACGACGGCCTGGGTGACGGGCTGCCGGGTGAGCGGCCAGGAACCGGGCGGGGACGGCGGCGGCCTGGGCGCGAAGACCTACGCCTGCACGTTCCGCTGGAGCGTCGACGGGCGGGAGTTCAGCGCGGAGCGGCCGCAGGGGCCGTATCCGCGGGGCCACGAGATCACGGTGTGGCTGGACGAGCGGGGGCGGATGAGCACCGGCCGGCCGAGCTGGCTGTCGGTGCCGCTGTTCGCCCTGCCCCTCCCGTTCACCGTCTACGGCGCGGTGTTCCTGGGCCGCTGGACGGCCGAGGACCTGAGGGAGCGGTGGCACCGTGCGGGAGATGCGTGAACGCACCTCCCGCACGGGGACGTTGAGGGGAGCGGGGAGGCGCGCGGGACCGCACATGATGAGCAGTCAATCGACATATGTCGCCGGACTGCATATGGTGGGTGGGCGCGACCGCACCGCCGTGCCGTCGCGCCCCCGCATCCGCACGCGAGAGGACCGCCGTGCCCCAACACCCGCGCACCGCCCGTACCTTGGCCGTCGCCGCCGCCACCGTGGCGCTGGCCCTGACCGCACCGACCGCCCTGGCCGCGCCGACCGCCCTGGCCGCGCCGGCACCCGCACCGGCGTCCGCGCCGAGCGCCGGCGGCGCCGACCCGGTGCCCGCCCTGGTCGAGGGCCGGGACACCGCCGCCCCGCAGCTGGTGACCGGCCTGGCCGAACCCGCCCCCGGCGACCCGGTCCGGGCCGCCCGGGACCACCTGGCCGCCCACCCCGAGCGCTACCGCGTCGACACCGGCGAGCTGACCGAACTCGCCTCCACCCCCGGCCCCGACGGCCGGCGCACCGTCAGGTTCGAGCAGCGCCACGGCGGGATCCCCGTCCTCGGCGGCCAGTACCTGGTGCACCTCACCGGACAGGGCGACGCCCAGAAGGTCGAGTCGGTGGGCGGACGCTACTTCACCGGCCTGACCGCCCCCACCACCCCCGCCGTCCCGGCCGAGGCCCTGCGCGCCGCCGCGCTCGACGCGCTGAGCGACCCGCAGCAGCGCACCGGCGCCACCGCCGAGGACCTGGGCGCCGTCGTCCTGCCCGGCGGCCCGGGCCGCCTGACCGAGCACTACACCGTGCGCCCCGGCACCGGCGGAACCGGCGGAACCGGCGGAACCGGCGCCACCGCCCGCGAGGTGTACGTCGACGCCACCACCGGCACCGTCGCCCTCGCCCACGACGCCCGCGCGCCCCGCCCGGCGGCCGCGACCACGGCCCCGGCCCCGGCCCCCGGTGCCGCCACCGCCGACGGCCTGCGCCCCGCCACCGGCACCGCCCCCGACGCCCACGGGCGCCCCGCCGCCGTCAACATCGCCCAGCGCCCCGACGGCGGCTACCAGCTCACCGACCTCACCCGCCCCGCCGCCGTCACCACCTACGACGCCGGCGGCCGCGACGCGGGCGACTTCGACCACGTCATGCCCGCCGACGCCGTCCCCGCCTCCTCCCCCACCCCCGCCTTCCCCGCCGCCACCGGGGACGACGGCGCCACCGACGCCCACGTCAACGCCGGGATCGTGTACGACTTCTACCGCGACCGCCTCGGCCGCAACGGCCTGGACGGCCAGGGCGGCCCGATCGTCTCCGTGGTCAACGTCAGCGACCACGGCGCCCCGTTCCCGAACGCCTTCTGGGACGGCGGCAAGATGGTCTACGGCGCCCTCCCGGGCCACTACCCCTTCTCCGCCGCCCTGGACGTCTCCGGCCACGAGATGACCCACGCCGTCATCGACCACACCGCCAACCTGACCTACTTCGGCCAGTCCGGCGCCATGAACGAGGCCCTCGCCGACTACTTCGGCAACGCCATCGAGGTCACCGCCCGCGGCCTGGCCATGGACGACCCCACCGCCGCACTGCTCGGCGAGTCGCTGTGCCGCACCGGCACCCCGCAGGACTGCGCGAACCGCCGCCTGGACGACCACCGCACCACCGTCGACGACTACCTGGGCACCCTGGACGTCGACACCGGCGGGGTGCACCTGAACTCCACCATCTTCGGCGGCGCCCTGTGGGACGTGCGGCGCACCCTCGACCCGCTCACCGCCGACCGGGTCGTCTACCACGCCCTCGCCGACTACCTCACCCCCTCCGACGACTTCCTCGCCGGACGCGACGCCGTCCTCGCCGCCGGCCGCGACCAGGGCCTGGACAAGCGCCAACTGCGCGCCGTCGCCACCGCCTTCGACGCCCACGGGATCCGCGCCGGCTGGCAGCAGCGGCTCGGCATGGACGCCCGCACCCTGCTGCCCGCCGCCCCCAACGGCCAGGCCACCCCCGTCGCCGCCAACGGCCACTGGGTACTCCTGGCCGACGGCCCCGACGGCAACGGGCTGTACACCGGCACCACCGACGGCCGCGGCAAGCCCGTACGACTCAGCCCCCAGGACGGCCGCTTCCACAGCTGGGCCGCCACCGACGGCACCACCGCCGTCTGGGAGGCCCAGGGCGGAACCGGCGGCCCCGGCAAGGAGATCCTCACCGCCCCGCTCACCGGCACCGGCCCGGTGCGCAGCCTGCTGCGCACCACCGACAGCCTCGACGGGCTCCAGGTCTCCGGCCCGGACACCGCCTACGCGCTCACCGACCACACCACCGGCCGCACCCGGGCCTACCTCGTCCACGACGGGGCCCCGGCGGTCGGGATCCCGCTGCCCGAGGGGCACGGCCTCTTCGGCCTGACCCTGCGCGACGGCCTGATCGGCTGGACCGAGACCTGGCAGGACGGCGACCGGACGGTGACCGCCCCGACCGTCTACTCCATCGCGGCGGGCAAGGTCACCGCCCAGTACACCGCGCACGCCCCGGCCGGCTCCGGGCCCAGCCGCACCTCCTCCACCCTGCTGGCGGGCGGGCGCCTGGTCTGGCTGGACACCCCCGTCGACCCGGCCGGGCGCAGCACCATCCGCTCGGGCGCGGTGGACGGCTCGGGGATCGTGGACGTGCTGGCCGCGAGCTCCCCGCAGGCCCCCCGGTTCGCCACGCTGACCGCCTCCGACCAGGCCATCAGCTACCAGCTGACGTCGGCGAAGCCGGCCGGCGGCTGGACCAACGCGGCGCTGCCCAAGCTGTGGCAGGTGCCGCTGGCGGGCGGCCCGGCGCAGCGGGTCTCCTGCGACCGCGGCGGCCAGTACGCGGTGGCCGCCGACCGGGGCACCCGGGTGGTGTGGCTGGACGCCACGGCGGGGCGCGCCGACCTGGTGACCCGGGAGCGCCCGGCGGGCGGCTGCTGAGCTCCGGCCTGGACTCCCGCCCGCGTCAACTCCCCTGCCGCCGCCCGTACTTCTCCGGGCGGCGGCTCGGCCGTTCGGCGTCCAGGAGGGCGAGCACCTCGCGCACCGCCACCCGCCCGGCCCTGCGGTACGCGTACTCGCCGGTGTCCACGTCGTGCACCGTGGTGTGGTGCACGACCAGCGCCAACGCCGTTACGGTGCCGGGTAGTTGCTCGGCCAGCTCGGCACGCACACCCTCGACCAGGGCGGCGTGGCAGCGGTCGAGGTCTCCGGGCCCGGGGGTCCCGCGCACGGTGGCGCCGTCGGCGACCTCCAGGTGCACGCCCTCCTCCCACGGCTCGAAGTCGACCGTGGCGTCGGCGACGGCGCTCGGGCAGCCGCCCTGGAACACGTAGCGGGCGCGCACGCCGCGTACCGGGCGGGGCGGGAAGGCCGCCGGCCCCGGGCTCACGCGTTCCGGGCTCACGCGCTCCGGGCTCACGCGTGGGTGATCTCGACCTCGGTGATCACCACGTCCTGGACCGGGCGCTCGCCGTCGGTCTCGGCGGCGGCGATCGCGTCCACCACGGCCTTGGAGGCGGCGTCGGCGACCTGGCCGAAGATGGTGTGCTTGCGGTTGAGGTGGGTGGGGGTGCCCACCGTGATGAAGAACTGCGAACCGTTCGTGCCCGAGCCGGAGTTGGCCATCGCCAGCAGGTACGGCCTGGTGAAGAACAGCTCCGGGTGGAACTCGTCCGGGAAGGCGTAGCCGGGCCCGCCGGTGCCGGTGCCGGTCGGGTCGCCGCCCTGGATCATGAAGCCCTTGACCACCCGGTGGAAGGTCGTGCCGTCGTAGTACGGGCCGCTGCCCGGCTCCCCGGTTCGCGGGTCGGTGTACTCCCGGGCGCCCTCGGCGAGTTCGACGAAGTTGCGGACCGTCTTCGGCGCGTGGAACGGGAACAGTTCCAGCCGGATCGGGCCCGCCGTGGTGTGCAGGGTGGCGAACCGGGCGTTGGCCACGGGTGTCTCCTTCGTCGTCGGTCCTGTTCGGTGTTCGGATCCGCATCCTGGCACATGCGAGGATTCGTGGCCGAACCGGTGAAGGAAGAAGAGGGGTGACACCGAGATGGTCGGAGCGGTGCTGGTCGGGGTGCTGGTGCTGGTGCTCGCCGGGTGCGGGTGCGTGGTGTGGGCCTCGCGCGGCGGGCCGGGGTGGGTGCGCGCGGTGGCGGCGGTGACGCTCGGTGCGGGCGACCTGCTGCGCGGCGCGGAGCAGCGCCGGCGGCGGCGCAGGCAGCGGGAGCGGTGGCTCCTGGGCAGCAGCAACGGCAGCGGCAGCGGCGAGGGTGGCGGGGACGGGAGCTGAGGGGGTGCCGGACGGGCAGCGGCTGCGGCGGGTCTTCGAGGCGGTGCCGGCCGAGGCGCTGGCCGGGCGCGGGGTGGCGACCTGCCTGGGTCTGGACGACCCGACCGAGGGGGCGCTGTGGGCGGTGTACGGCGCCGCGACCGGGCACTGCGCCGGGCCCGGGGCGGGGACGGTCGAGGAGCTGGTGGCGGCCGCCCGCCGGGCCTTCGAGGGGCAGTTGGACGGCTCCGACGCGGCGCGTTGGCGTGAGCGGCTCGCGCGCAGGTTCACCGAAGGCGGGCGCTGAGCTCGGGGGCCGGACGCGGCGCGTCCCCGGCCGCCGTGGTGGGCACGGCGGCCGGGGACGCGAGCGGGGGTCAGCCCTCGGTGTGTCGGTCCCGGCGTGTCAGTCCCGGCGTGTCAGCTCTCGGCGGAGCGGCGGCGCGAGAGCGCGACCAGGGCCGCGCCCGCGGCGAGGGCCGCGGCGGCGCCGCCGGCCTCCCAGCCGAGGCCCTCGGTGCCGGTGGCGGCGAGCGAGCCGCTGCCGGTGGTGCTGGTGGCGCCGGTGACCGTGGTCCCGGTGGTGCCGGTGCTGCCGGTCCCGGTCAGGGCGGCCGGCTGGACGGTCTGCGGCTGCTGGGCGCCCTGGTCCTGCTGCCCGGCGGGCTTGTCGGCCGGCTTCTCGGCGGGCTTGCCGGCGGCGGCCTCGTCCGCGGCGCGGGCCGTGGCCCAGCCCTCGGCGAGGAACTTGACGATGTCGTCGTAGCTGCCCTCCAGCGCCTTGCCGGCCGCCGCGCGCACGGCCGGGCCGCCGGTCTCCATGAGCTGGGAGACCTTGACGCGGTTGTCGGTGGCGCGCAGCTTGGGCAGGTCGCTCAGGAACTGGGCGACGTCGGCGGGGGTGCCGGCGAGGGCCTTCTTGGCGGCCTCGGTGGTGTGCGGGCCGGTGTTCTTGTCGGACAGCGCGACGAAGAGCGCGACGCGGTCGTCCGAGGCCTTGGCCTTGGGGTAGCCCTCCGCCAGCCACTTCGCGACGTCCGCGTCGCTGCCGTCCAGCGCCTTGTTGGCGCCCTCGCGCACCTCGCGGCCGCCGGTGGCGAGCAGCTGGGAGACCTTGACGCGGTTGTCGTCGGCGCGCTGCCTAGGCAGCTCGACGTCGAGGAAGTGCCGCAGCTCGGCGGCGCCGCCCTTGAGGGCCTTCTCCCCCGCCTCACGCACGCCGCGGCCGGTGTCCGGGTCGGCCAGGAGCTTCTGGATCTCGGCGCGGTCCGCGTCCTCGGCCTGGGCGGCCGGCAGGCCCTCCGAGAGGAACTTCAGCAGCTCCGCCTCGCTGCCCTGCAGCACCTTGCCGCCGGCCGCGCGCACGGCCGGGCCGCCGCGGTGCATGTACTGGGAGACCTTCACCCGCAGGTCGTCCAGGCGGTTCTTGGGGAAGTCGATCTCCAGGAAGTGCCGCAGCTGGGCGGCGTTGCCCTTGAGGGCCTGCTCGGCGGCCTCGCGCACACCGGGGCCGGTGTTCTTGTCGTCCAGGAGCTTCTGGATCTCGGCGCGGTCGCGCTGCTCCTGCCCCTCGGGGGCCTGGGGGCGGCTGCTGGTGCCCGGGCCGCCGTTGACGCCGTCGTCGCCGGGGGTGACGTCCGGCGTGGAGCCGGAGGCGGTGTCAGGGCCGGTGAGCCCGGTGGGCTGGGGGGCGTCGGCGGCGGAGGCCGAGGAGGGGAAGAGGACGGCGGGCGCCAGGACCGCGGCGGCGACGACGGTGGACACCCGGGGCAGCTTCATGCGGGCAGACCTGTTTTTCCTGTGAAGAGATCTTGAACGCCCGACAGCATAGGTCCTTTTTTGCTATTGCCATACCAGGTATTTGCCGAGCTCTCCCAGACCGGAACAAACCGTCAGCGCCTGTCGGCGACGGCCCCTAGGGTGGGCGCGTGAGCTTTCACCTCGTCGTCGGACACGGGCCCGCCGGGGCCGCCACCACCCGCCTGCTGGCCGAACAGGGCCACGAGGTCCGGGTCGTCACCCGTACCGGGCGCCCCGCCGCCCCCGCCGACGGCGTCGAGCACCTCGCCCTGGACGCGAGCGACCCGGCGCGGCTGGCCGAGGCCGCGCGCGGTGCCGTCGCGATCCACGGCTGCGCCGCGCCGCCGCTGCCGCAGTGGGCCGGGCACTGGCCCGCGCTCGCCGCCGCGCTGTGCGCGGCCGCCGAGGACAGCGGGGCCGTCCTGGTGATGCTCGGCAACCTGTACGGCTACGGCCCGGTGGAGCGGCCGATGACCGAGGACCTCCCGCTCGCCGCCACCGGCCCCAAGGGCCGGGTCCGCGCCGCGGCCTGGGAGCAGGCCCGGGCCCTGCACGAGGCCGGGCGGATCCGCGCGGTCGAGGTGCGGGCCTCCGACTTCTTCGGCCCCGGCGTCACCGAGGGCGGCCACCTCGCCTCGCGCGCCGTGCCCGCCCTGCTCAGGGGCCGCCCGGTCGCCGTCCTCGGCGACCCGGACGCCCCGCACAGCTGGACCTACCTGCCCGACGTCGCCCGCGCCATGGTCGAGGTCGCCGGCGAGGAGCGCGCCTGGGGCCGCCCCTGGCACGTCCCCACCGGCCCCGCCCTGCCCGTGCGCACCATGGTCGAGCGCCTCACCGCCGAGGCCGGCACCGACCCCGTCCCGGTGCGCCGCCTCTCCCCCGTCCTGCTCGCCGCGGGCGGCCTGTTCTCCCCGCTGCTGCGCGAACTGCGCGAGACCCGCTACCAGTTCGACCGCCCCTTCGTCGTGGACTCCAGCGCCTACGAGGCCGCCTTCGCCGTCCGCGCGACCCCGCTGGAGGAGCAGCTCGCGGCCACCGTCGCCTGGTGGCGCGAGCGGTCGTAGCCGGGCGGGCCCCAGCGGCGGGCGGCCGCAGGGGCCCGGGGGGCGGCAGGGGCACCGGGGCGGCAGGTGACGGACCGGCGTACGGGGCGGTAGCGGCGCGTGGCAGGATGACCACCGCACGTACGCGAATCGTCGTACGTCCGTGCGCAGTTCGTCTGCCCAGGATCGGGGGGATCCTTGTGTCCACGACCAGAACTCCAGTCGCCGCCGGTGCGGTGGTCGCCGTCGCCGCAGCCGTCGCCCTGACCGGGTGCGCGGCCAACAATCTCGACCTGCCCAGCCCGCTGTCGGCGGGCAGCGCCTCGCCGTCCGGGCCCGCCGTCACGGCCGCCCCGCCCGTCGGCACCACGCCGACGATCGACGCCGCCCCGCCCACCGCCCCGCCCGTCGTCAGCTCCCCGAGCCCCACGGCGAGCGGCCCGAAGCCGCTGAGCGGGCGCCAGTTGAAGCCGCTGCTGCCCACCTCGGCGACCCTGCCGGCCGGCTGGACGATGAAGGACAGCAGCGAGACCGACACCGGCGACAACTTCGAGGACGATCCGTACCCGACGCTGACGGACAACCCTTGCAACTGGCTGACCACCGCGGGCGGGAACAGCCTCGCGATGGGCTACCAGACCGCGCACGCCGAGGAACTCGTGTCCGAGGACGTCAACGAGGCCGGGATCCACCTGGGTTCCTACTTCCCCGGCACCGCCACCAAGCAGCTCGCCCTGATCCGCGCCTACGCCGACAAGTGCAAGACCTACACCGGCCAGGACTGGGACAAGAAGCCCGTCCCGCACACCGTGACGGTCACCTCGGTGCCCAACCTCGGCGACGAGGCCATCGAGGTGAAGAACTCCCCGACGGGCCCGTACGCGACCCGGGACGTGCTCGCCGTCCGGATCGGCGACAAGGTCCTCCTCCTGGACGGCGACAACATCGTGGACCGGCTGCCGCACATCAAGGACCTCGCCGTCCCCATCGTCCAGCACATCCAGCAGGTCAGTCCCTGAGACCCGGGGCCCGGCGGCGCACTCGGCGTCCTCGACACCCCCGGCGTCCTCGGCGTCCTCGGCGTCCTCAGTGCGCCTGGAGGCTGTCCGCGCCCCGGTAGCCGGCCGGCACGCCCTCGATCAGGATGATGTCGGCGTTCATGTGCCGGGTGCGCAGCGGCAGGATCTCCCGGTAGGCGGGCGAGTCCCACCAGGCGCGGGCCCGCTCCAGGTCGGGGAACTCGATGACGATCGTGCCGCCGGTGCCCCAGTTCCCCTCCACCGTCTCGTACGTGCCGCCGTGGACGACGAAGCGGCCACCGAAGGGGTCGAGGGTGGCGTCGATGCGCTCCAGGTACTCCACGATGTCGGGGCCGAACTCGACCGAGTGGACCTGGGCGATCGCGTAGGCGGTCATGGGGTGCTCCTGGGGGTTCGCCGTGGGTGGTTCCTGCTGACGTCCCCGACGGTAGGGCGTGGGGGGTGGCGGGCGAATCGGTCGCGTATCGGTAGGTCGGTGGGTCGGTAGGTCGGTAGGTCGGTAGGTCGGCAGGGGTGACGTACGGACGCCCTCGGGGGTGCCGGGCGGGTCCGAGAAAGCTCGGATACCGGCGGGTGACGGGTTCCTGACAGGGTGGGAGTCGGTCGGCCGGCCGTACCGCCCTCGCTCCCCTGCCCCTGCCTCCTCGATCTGGAGATCCCTTGCGCTCGCTCATCCGACGCATCGTCCTCTCGGCCGCGCTCGCCCTGGGCGGCCTGGCGCTCGCCCCCGGCGCGGCCTCGGCCGACACCCCTGCGACGGTCCTGTTCAACCAGGCCTCCGAACGCTGTCCCGACGGCGCGGTGTGGGACACCCAGGACATGCACCCCTGCGCGCCCTCGAACAACCCGGGCAAGTGGGTGTTCACCCCGGTCCCGGGCTGGAACGGCGTCTACACGATCAACAACGAGGTCGACAAGCGCTCCTGCCTGACCGCCTCCGACAGCCGCCCGAGCGGCACCCAGTGCTACACGAACGTGACCAGCCAGATGTGGAGGATCACCCCGTACACGGCGGCCGGCCAGACCGCGAAGTACGACATGGTCGGGGTGCGGATCCAGAACGTCTCCAGCTCGCTGTGCCTGGACAACACCGAGAAGAACTTCGGCGGCTGGAAGCTCTACATGTTCGGCTGCAACGACGGCGCCTACCAGCAGTGGGACATCTACCGCAGCAGCTACGAGGCCCTGTTCGGCCCGGTCGGCGCCCACAAGGGCATGACCTGGGCCAACCTGGAGCAGCGCGCCGACAACGTGGTGCACGTCGGCTACGACACGGCCAGCAACCCGTACCAGGGCGACACCCCGGCCGGCACCCAGCTGCCGGTGCTGTGCCTGCGCAAGGACGGCCGCCCCGCCCCGGCGGGCGTGCCCACCAGCGGCTTCCACAGCTGGGCCGGCGGCGAGGTGAAGGCCACCGCGCCGGTGCCCGGCACCCAGCTGAGCAGCCGGGCCACCGCCGACCAGCTGTGCGCGGCCTCGTTCGGGGCGGGCTTCCGGATGGCGGAGTTCCACGACGCGTCGGGCTGGGGCCTGTGGGCCAACGGCACCCTGCCGACCCAGACCAGGTTCTGGACCGCGATCGACGACCAACCGGCCAACCCGTGGAGCTGACCGCCACGGCGGCGCGTCACGGGTGATCGGGGGCGGGGGCGGGTGCCGAGCAGTGGCACCCGCCCCCGAATTTTTCGGTCACCCTCGGCCTGCTCCCGGCCATTCGTTCGTACGTCCACCGACAACGGGGGCCCGCTTCCCTAGCCTTCGGTCCGTGGCCAAACGACGTGACATCGAGCGGGAAGTGCTGGGCACCATCGGCGAACTGGCGGCCGCCCGGCTGCCCACGGCCGAGCTGTTCCGGGAACTGCACGCCCTGCTCCAGGGCCCCCTCGGCTTCGACGGCGGGTGCTGGCACGGCACCGACCCGGTCACCGGGTTCCCCACCTCCACCGTCGCCTCCGGCCTCGACCCCGCCTGCTTCGAACAGGCCGTCCGCCTGGAGCTCCAGGGCGAGGACGCCACCACCTTCGAGGCCATCCGCGCCGCCGGGCACCGGGTGCAGAGCATCGGCCGCGCCACCGACGGCCGCCCCGAACGCAGCCTCCGCTACCGGGAGTTGCTCCAGCCCTGCGGCTACGGCGACGAACTGCGGATCAACTTCGACCTCGGCGGCGGCCGCTGGGGCAGCGCCGCGTTCATGCGCGAGAACGGCCGCGGCCCCTACGAGCTGCCCGAACTGCGCCTGGCCGCCCGCCTGGTCACCCCCGTGGGCACCGCCCTGCGCGCCGCCCACCGCGCCTCGCTGTGCCCCACCCGCACCACCACCGCACTCCCCGCCCCGGCCCCGGCCGTCGCCGTCCTCGACGTCCACGGCCGGCTGCGCTCCGCCGACGCGGCGGCCCGCGACCTCATCGCCCGGATGGCCGAACCCGGCGGCCTCGTCCCGGGCGTGCCCAGCGGCTTCCTCACCGTCGCCCGCCAGGCCGCCCGCACCGGCCGCCCCGCCGAGGTCCGGGTGTGCACCCCCGACGGCCAGTGGCTCGCCCTGCACGCCACCCCGCTCGACGGCCCGGCCGACGGTGTCGCCGTCATCGCCTCCCCCGTCTCCCCCGTCCAGCACCTGCCGCTCGCCGTCCTCGCCCACGGCCTGTCCCCGCGCGAACAGCAGGTCGCCCTCCACGCGGTGCGCGGCACCAGCACCAAGGACATCGCCGCCCTCCTGCACCTGACCGTCCCCACCGTCCAGCAGCACGTGGGCGCCATCCTCGACAAGACCGGCACCCGCACCCGCCGCGAACTCGTCACCCTCCTGATGGCCGGCCACCTCCCCACCCTGGGCCTGCCGCCGCAGTGACGGGGTTGCGGTACGTACGCCCTGACGGTTCGTGTAGCATCCGCCCAGCTCGAACACATGATCACGCGAACGGGGTGGGCTGGATGCCGCAGGAAGACGACAGCAGCGGGACGACGAAGCGGCGCCGGCAGGCCCTGGCCGTCGCGGCGGGGGCGTGCGTCCTCGGCGCGGCCGGGCTCGGCGGGGCGCTGCTGCTCACCGGCTCGCACGGCAGCACCGCCCCGGCGGCGCAGGACGCGGCGGCCACGTCCAGCCCCTCCCCCGCGGCCACGCCGTCCGGCACGCCCTCGGCCTCGCTGTCGGCCTCCCCCTCGGCCTCGGTCGAGGCGCCGACGACGGCCCCGGTGCCGGGGGAGACCGGGACGCCCACGGCCGTCCCCACCGTCGTCCCCGCGGCCGACCAGGCCGAGGACGGGGCCGAGGCCGCGCCCGAGCCCGCCGCCACCAAGCCGGCCCCGGCCCGCCCCCGCACCACCCAGGCCCCGGCCGCCCACGCCCCGGCCGCCCCGGCGAAGAAGCAGCCCGCGGCCGAGCAGCCGCCCGCCCCCGAGCCGGCCCCGGCCCCGGCCCACACTGGGAACCCGATGTTCGAACCGACCGTTCCGCCCCGGCCGGTCCCGCCGGCCCCCAAGCCGGTCCGCACCGACACCCCCTGCCCGCCCGGCCAGGCCATCACCTGGGACGGCTGCCGCCCGCTGCTCGGCCCGGTCATCACCCTGGGCCCGACCACCCCGCACGGCTGAGCGACCCGGGTCCGGCCGTCGGGGCGGTGGGGATCACGGCTGGCGCGAGCGCCACAGGTCGGGGCCCATCGACCGGTCCAGGTACTCGTCGGCGTCGGGGAACCCACCCTCGATGACGGCCGCGAGGAACTCGGCCATGCCGCCGTCGAAGCGGACCATCTCACTGATGCTGAAACGCCACACCACGACCGGCCACTCGTCGGGGTCGCCGGCCGAGGTGTCCCAGCAGAAGTAGTCACAGCCGGTGTTGTTGGCCCACGCGAGCAGGCACCCCTTCGCCGGGAACGGCTCGTACGGGCGGCCGGACACCCCGTCCCAGGTGTACCACTCCGCCAGCATCTCCCCGACGTCCTTGTTGAAGTAGTAGAGGCTGTTGAAGGTCTCCTCCTCCGGGCCTCCGGGTTCGAGCACCGGCGACGCGAACCTGATGTCCCCGCCGAACTCGAGATAGCCGTACCGTTCCACGAGCTCGCGGTAGTCCGAGGGCAGCCGGACCCCGAGCCGGTCGATCGACCCCTCCCAGTCCACCTCGGCGCGCTCCCGGCCGGAATCACCCATGATCTGTACGAGCCTGTCGATACCGCTCGTCATGTCACCCCGCACAGCGCTCAGTCCCACCAGAAGCTCCACTGGTGGGAGTCGACGAGCTGCTCGGCGTAGGCGGTGAGGGTGCCGGCGCCCTGGTGGACCTGGTCGGGGCAGAAGGCGGCGTGCTCGGCGGCGAGCGGGAGCGCCTCGGCGACGGTGGCGGGCGGGACGGGGACGCTCAAGTGGAGGGTGTCGAAGCCGACTTCGACGAGCTGCGCGCCGAAGCGGCGTTCCCAGTCGGCGAGGACGGCGGCGATCCTGGCGGTGTCGTTCTCGTGGTTCAGCGGCCCGCTCCACCCGCACGCGGCCAGCGCCTCGGCGCCGCTGCGGGCGGGCACCAGGCCCAGCCGTACGTCCTTGAAGGACGCCAGGACCTCGGCCAGGCCGCGCGCCTCGGCGTCGGCCGCACCGGCCGGGACGGTGACGGCGGGGGCGGGCCCGGGCCAGGTCCGGCCGTAGGGGGCGAGGACCTCGGCGAGTTCCCCGTCGTCGCCGCCGTCCTCGTCCTCGTCCTCCTCGCTACCCGCCTCCCACCAGGTGCGCAGCAGGGCGGCCGAGTCGTACGACCCGAAGTCGGAGACGTGCTCGGGGAACAGCTCGCCGGACAGCCAGGGGCGGAAGTCCGGGTCGCCGGCGCTCAGCGGGCTCAGCAGCAGCGGCCACAGTCCGCTGCGCGGGTGGGCGCGGTGCAGCTCGGCCCACAGGCCGGCGGGCGCGGGCCCGTCACTGATCCACAGCAACGGCTGCGTGCCCGCCCCCTCGTCCCCGACGACGGGACGGCCGGGCGGCAGGGGGACGGGCGGGGCGGTGTCGAAAGGCCAGGTCATGCGGTGAACGGTAGGGGCGGGCACTGACAGCGGGCCGGCCGGTGTCGGTCAGTCGGGGCGCTGGCCGTGGAGGAGGAGGGGGAGGGCGCGGCCGGTGAGGGCTTCGGCGGTGCGGGCGGCCTGGGAGGGGGCCATGTGGTTGGGGAGTTCGTGGACGGGGACGAAGCGGGCGCCGTGCAGGCGGCTTCGCTTCTGGGGCGGGACGGTGAGGGGGTGTTCGTCGCGCAGGGTGCCGCCGTCGAAGACGAGGTTGAAGCGTTCCAGGTAGCGGTCGGAGGGGGTGTAGTCGAGGGCGACGGCGTGGGTGAGGCGCAGGATGATGCCGGTCTGAGCGTGCAGGTGGCGGGCGGCGGCGCGGTGCGGGGGCTCGTTGGCCTTGCCGGGGCCGCCGGGCAGGATCATGCCGTCGAGGTAGTCGGGGTCGACGAGCAGGACGTCGCCGTGCTGGTTGCGGACCAGGACGAGACAGCCGAGCCGACAGATCGGGGGCTTGGCGAGGAGGCGGGGGTCGTGCACGGGGAGTTCACTTCCTGAGGACGTACAGCAGGACAGCGGAGATACAGGCCCACCAGATGAGGCGGGCGAGGAGTTCAGTCGTCATAGGTGAGGCGCTCGTAGCGCAGGCCCTTGCGCAGCAGGTCGACGATCCGAAGGAGGTCCAGCGGGCGGGCCGTGAGGTGCAACAGGTACTCGCACGTCATCTGGCCGGTGTCCCAGTCGACTTCCAGGGTGGGCAGGTGGACGCGACCCAGGGCGAGGACGGTGGTCAGGTCGTCCAGCACGGCGGCGGCCTGCCGGCGCTGCTCGGCCGTGACGCGGGAGAGGGTCACAACTCCCCCGGCCGCTTGTGGACTTCGAAGAGCCGCCAGGCGGAGAACGCCTCGGTGAAGGAGGAGAAGCCGCTGCGCTCACCGTCGGGCCTGCACAGCCACGCCCCGGTGCACTCGTTGCGCACCCGGTAGCACCGGTCCTCGGTGTCCCAACGGACACCGTAGCCATGGAGCTTGGCTGGTTGAGGGGGCTTCATGACCATGACTGATCACCTTCCGTGCGGATCTGTAGTCACACGAGTCGATTCACAACCGACTTCACTTTCCGTGCCTCAAGCGTCGCTCACCGCAGCTACCCTGACCAGCGTGGACGTGTGCCACAACGCAGCTGGACACACCGGAGGAACGCCATGGCCTTCAAGCCCAACAAGTTGGACCCAGGGCGTTCGGCCCGCGACCTGTTCGGCTGGGAGATGCGCAACCACCGAGAGCTCGCCGGCTCCATGTCGCTTGATCAACTGACCGAGATTCTCGGCTGTTTCTCGAAGGGGCATCTAGCCCGAATCGAGCGGGCGGAATCGATGCCGCCGCCCGAGCTCCCTGCCAAGCTCGATGTCGCGTTCGGCACCGACGGACGCTTCGGCCGCATCTACCTGCTCGCCAAGAACGAAAAGTTTCCCGGCAAATACCGTCAATGGTCAGAAATTGAGGCTAAGGCTGAGGCCATCGAGGAGTTTTCTGCAGCCACCATTCCAGGGCTCCTCCAAACCCCCGAGGTCGCACGCCACTCACTGCTCGCGGGTCACCCGCAGGCAACCCCGCAGGAGCTCGACGCACTGGTACTGACGCGTCTCGGCCGCCAGAAACGATTGGTTTCGTCGGCCCCTCCACACTGCTGGTTCATTCTTGACGAGTCGACTCTCCGAAGGCCTGTCGGGAGCCCCGCAGTGATGAGGCAGCAACTCGACGCCATCGCGTCGGACCAGAGACCCCACATCACAGTGCAGGTCTTGCCATTCACCGCAGGGGTCCACGCCGAGATGGGAGGATCGCTCTTCCTCTATTCGGTGCCGGGCCGTCCGTTGGTGGCATGGGAAGAAGGTGCTCGCAGCGGTGAACTCATCGAAGATGCCGAGGGCGTAGCCGCCCGCCGGAGGTCATACGATCTGCTCAGGGCCATGGCCCTGTCGCCCAGAGACTCTCGGGCGGCGATCAGGCGCATCTCGAAGGAGTAAGGCCGTGCATGTGAACCAGCACGAAAGCTGGCGAAAGAGCAGCCATAGCAACAACGACGGCGGCGCCTGTATCGAAGTAGACGATGCGCACCCGGGTCTCGTGCGAGACAGCAAGGACCCCGAGGGTCCTCGACTCCGCTTCTCGCCGACGGCCTGGCAGTCCTTCGTGACCGCCGTCCGCAGCGGCGAACTCGACGCCCCCTGACCCCCAAGCGTTCGGCCCCGCCGCCCCGGCCTCCGGGGTGGCGGGGCCGTCTCCACGCCTCCGCCAGGTTCAACTCCCCCAGGCCACCTGCGACTCCAGGGGTGATCAACCAGTGACCCTGCCGAACCCCCTCCGGGCGAACCTCAAGACCGGCCACGACCTGAAAGTCGGACCCGCCGACTTCCCACTCCTCCAGGAGGGAACCGCCATGAAGCCCAACTCACCCATCACCTGGGTCAAGTCCTCCCACAGCACCGACGGAGGCCAGTGCGTCGAGGTTGCTCCTGGCTTCCCGGACGTCATGCCGGTCCGCGACTCCAAGGACCCCAACGGCCCCACCCTCGTCTTCCCCGCCGCCGCCTGGCACTCCTTCGTCACCGCCGTACGCACCGGCGAGTTCGGCCCCCGCTGACCCCGGCACCTCAGCCCCGCCGCCCCGGCCTCGGGACGGCGGGGCCCCAACCCTCCCGCCACAAACGCCGGCTCCACGCCCACCACACCGAGACCTCGGGGTGATGAACCGTGACCCTGCCGAACATCCTCCGGGCGAACGTCAAGACCGGGCACGACCGGGAAGTCCTCGCCATCTATCCGCACCGCTCGGCCTGCCCTCGATCGGTGTGGGCGCAGCTGATCGCGGAGGCCCGGTCCGAGATCTTCCTCGCCGGGTACACCAACTACTTCGTCTGGCTGGAGCAGCCCGAGTTGCTGCAGACCCTGCGCCGCAAGGCTGAGGGTGGGTGCCGGATCCGCTTCCTGCTCGGCGATCCGGATTCCGACACGACGCGCGAGCGCGAGCAGATCGAGGACGTGGCCCTCACCGTGTCCACCCGCATCAGGGTCACGCTGGAGAGCTTGGGCAAGCTCTCCAGCGTCGAGGGGATCGAGGCCCGTTTCAGCGCCCCGGAGGACGGCCCGAACCACGTCGGCCTGTCCGTCTTCCGCTTCGACGAGCACGCCCTCGTCACCCCCCCCACCTCGCCCGCACGGTCGGCCACGACTCGCCCCTGATGCACCTGCGGCGCAGCGGGGAGAACGGCATGTTCGACCGCTTCACCGAGCACATCGAGGAACTCTGGTCCCGGGGCCGCGACATCCGCAGCACCACCACAACAGACGCATAGGAAGTCGGTCCCGCTGACTTCCCACTCCTCCAGGAGGGAACCGCCATGCACCCCGACTCCCCCATCACCTGGCGCAAGAGCACCCACAGCGGCAGCGGCGGTCAGTGCGTCGAGGTGGCGGATGCCCGTCCAGTGCGCGTGCGGGACAGCAAGGACCCGGACGGCCCTCGTCTCAACTTCTCGCCAGCCAGTTGGCAAGCGTTCATCATCGCCATACGGGCTGGCGAGTTCGACGGCGTCTGACCCAAGCGTTGGCTCCGCCCCTCCGCCAAGTCAACTCCCCGCGCCACCGCGACTCCAGAGCTGATCCACGAGAGACCCGGCAGAACCTGCTCCGGGCGAACCTCAAGACCAGCCACGCCGGAAAGTCGGCCCCGCCGACTTCCCACTCCTCCAGGAGGGAACCGCCATGGACCCCAACTCCCCCATCACCTGGCGCAAGAGCGCGTCCTGACCGATCCGGCTCGCCGACGGTTCGTGCTGCCGTTCCCGACGCGGCGTTGGTCATCGCGGGGATGCTTAACTCGGAGCGACTGGCGGGCAGTTCCGCCACCCCGCCCTACCGAGGACTTCCGGGTGACCTGACGCCGCGCCCGCCACGTCACCCGGTCGGCGACCTGGTGAATCGGCCTTCTCTCCGCGTGCTCCGAGGCCTCCTGAACCGCCCGCGGGAATCCGTCCGTCAACCCGGGTGAACGGACGTACACGGCGGGCCCGGGCGGTCGGGCAGACCGGCCGGCCCGCGGGACCCGGCAAGTCCAAGGAGCACGATGCAGTCGCCCGGCCCGATCCACCGCAGTACCCTGTTCGCCGTCGTCCTGGCGTTGTTGACCTGTCTGTTCGCGGCGTCGTCGACGACGGCAGCCCAGGCGAACACCGGGACGAACCGGCTCTTCCAGATCGACTGGAGCCTCGACGGGATCGTCCAGAACAACCCGTCCCAGGCCGCTGCGGACTACGACAGCGTGATCACCGAGCTGCGGGGTGCCGCCCGCGGCAACTCCGTCCTCATGGGGCGGATGGACGACACCGAGATCCGGCCCGACGACGACCGGCACCTCATCGAGGTCCGGCTCCAGCAGGGCGGCCAGCACATCGGCTCGGTCTACTTCCGCTCGGACAACCTGTACATCATGGGGATCTGGACCCCCAGCCAGAACTCCGGCTCGGTGAGCGGGATCCTCGGCTTCTCCGACCAGCGGGTGGCGTTGCAGCAGATCCTCGCGCGGGCCGGGTACCAGCGGGCCGTCGGGAACCTCAACGTGGGGTCCAGCTACATGGCCCTGGGGAGCGCCGCCCGCGCGACCGTGCGCATGGGCGCCACCGAGATCGCCTTCGCCACCGGGCTGATCCACTTCTACGACAGCCACTCGACGGCCACCTCGGCCACGCTGCGCAACCAGAGCTACCTCGTCCTGATCCAGGCCCTCGCGGAGGCGGCCCGCTTCGAGGAGATCCGGGCGCACGTCAGCAACAACCTGCGCACCAGGGCGAACCAGCCGGTCCCCGCCGCCCTGATCAGCTGGGAGAACCAGTGGTCGGCGGTCTCCCGCTGGCTCCACCAGGTCATGCAGGACCCGTCGACCCCGCCGTTCGAGATCAACGGCACCACCTACCGGACCCCGCAGCTGTTGCTCGGCAGCCCCATTCCGGGCTACCCGAACCGGATCGGCTACCTCCTCGCCCTCGGTTCCTCCCGGTGAACTGACCCCGCAACACCACGGCGGGCGGCCCGTGCGGGGCCGCCCGCCGTCGCTCTCGGGCACGACCGGGTCAGCTGGTCCGGACCGGCTCGCAGTGGACGCGCCTGCCCGCCGAGTACGGACGTCCACCGGGCCGGACGCCACCTCGCGGGCCTCTTCGATCCGCCCCGCCCGCTGACGGGCGTCAGTGACACGGGTCCCGGTAGGGGTTCTCGCCCAGCAGCGTGGCCGCGGCCGCGCAGAGGTCTTCGCCGAAGAGCTGATTGCTGCCCCATGCGGAGCCCCACAGGTCGGACGCGGCCTGGGCCACGGCGCGCCAGGAGTAGTCCTCGTCGCATCGCCACGTGCGGATCCGAGCGGCCATCTCCGGCGTGATCGTCGCTGGGTCGACGGTGTTGTGTGGCATGCCGGCGACCCTAGGGACGTTCCGATGACGGCGGCTACGGCTACGGCTACCGGATGGGGAACACGCCAGGCCCCGGGGCCGGGACCTCCGCACCGCCCCGGTGGGCGCACGGGAAGTCGGCCCCGTCGACTTCCCGCTCCGGTCAGGATCCGGTGGGCAGGTGGGCGGCGACCTCGGCCAGGACCTGGGCGGCCGGTTCCGGGGTGGCCAGCCACTTGAGGTGGCTGCCGGTGAGGGTGCGGACGGTGTAGGGGTTCCCGGGCGTCAGGGCGTCGGCCTCGCGGATCATCCGGTCCTGCATGGCGAGCGGGATGCTGGCGTCCTCGGTGAGGCGGACGTACGTCCTGGGGATCCGGCCCCAGGTGTCGGCGCCGGCCCGGTCGTCGGCGGTGCCGGCGTCGAGGTTCTCGTCGGGCTGGAGGGTGTTGAGGAGGACCAGGAACTCCTCGTCCGTCCCGTCGGCGAACAGGGCCGCCTTGAAGGCCGCGAGGGCGGCGGGGTCGGCGGTGCGGAAGTTGGAGCGCAGCAGCCCGAGTTCGGCGGGGTTGCCGACCAGCGCGGCGGCCAGCGCGGCGGGGTCGACCGCGGCCATCTCGGGCTCGGCGTAGTAGGCGCTGACGTCGAGGTCGACGGGGCACCAGGAGGAGACGTAGACGAGGTGGTCGATCAGGTCGGGCCGCCGGTTGGCGGCGACGGTGGCCGTCAGGCCGCCGCGGCTGTGCGAGACCAGGACGACGGGGCCGTTGCGCTTGGCCCGCTCCAGGACCGCGATGAGGTGCGCGGCGTTGTCGGCGAGCGTGACGCCCTTGATGACGCCGGGCGTCGCGGCGAGCTCGGTGAGGTCCTGCGGCGCCTGGTAGGCGCGCGGGTAGGTCGCGGCGAAGCCGTGTCCGGGGAGGTCGACGGCGACCGAGCGGTGCCCGAGGAGGCCGATTTCGGCCTGGAGCGGGGCGAAGGAGAAGGAGTTGGCGAACGCTCCATGGACCAGGACGAACGTCGGCTGCATCTGGGCTACGACTGCCTTTCCGGGGCTGCGGCGGTGTCGGCGGGACGGGGCGGGGCGCAGCCACCGGGGTGGTGTGCGAACGGCCGCCCGCTGCCGGGGGTTCACCCTACTCGGCGAAGATCATCCGCACTAGCCCCGACCGGACAGGCCGGGCAGGGCCGGCAGGCCGGGCGGGGCCGGCCGTCAGGTCCAGGGTCGTCAGGTCCAGGGCAGGGAGGAGCGGGTGTGCCAGTAGGCCTCGGCGGGTTCGGGCATGGTGGCGAGGGTGGCGAGGTCGTCCGGGGTGGGGGTGAGGTGGGCGGCGGCGAGGTTGGAGGCGAGTTGGGCGGGGGTGGCGGCGCCGGACAGGACGACGTCGGCCCAGGGCTGGGCGGCGGCGGCCGCCAGGGCGAGGGCGTCGGGGGTGGTGGCGGTGCGGGTGGCGAGGGCGCGCAGGGCGGCGGTGTCGTCCCCGGTGGCGTTGCGGCCGGCCAGGCGGCCGTTGGCCATGCCCTCCTTGACCACGACCAGCCAGCCGGCCCGGTGGGCTTCGGCGAGGGCGGGGGCGGCGGAGGTCTCCAGCAGGTTCCAGGTGGCCTGGACGGCGCTGAACAGCGGCCGGCCGTCGACGGTGACGGCCAGGGCCCGGCGGATGGCCTCGGCCTGGGCGGGGCCGCTGGTGGACAGGCCGACCCGGACGCCCTCGGCGGCGAGGGCGTCCAGGCGCCGGTGCAGGGCGGGGTCGGTGAGGGCGGGGCTGTCGGTGGTGACCGAGTGGACCAGGTAGACGTCCAGGCGGGGGCCGAGCAGGGCGCGGGTCTCGCGGATCTGCCGGTCGTACACCGCCGTGGAGTGCTCCTTGACCTCGTGGGCGGTGACGCCGGTGGTGCGCCAGTCGGCCGTGTAGGTGTAGCCCCACTTGCTGCCGACCGTCACCTCGGCGGCGGCCTCGGGGTGTTCGGTGAGCCACTGGGCGAGGAACTCCTCGGCGCGGCCGTAGGAGCGGGCGGTGTCGAGGTAGCGCACCCCGGCGGCGTAGGCGGCGTCCAGGAGGGTGTGGGTGCGCTCGCGCAGGGCCTCGACGGTGCGTTCGGCGGGCAGGTCGGCCGCGCGCCCGAGGGTGATGTAGCCGGGCCGGCCGACCGCCGCGGTGCCCAGGCCCAGCCGGGCGCGGGCCGGGGTACTGGGGGTGGGAGCGGGGGCGGGTTCGGTCGGCATGCTGGCTCTCCTCGGGTGGCGCGACGGTGCTCACCTGGGACTTTAGGGGACCGCCCGCAGGGCCGTCGGCAGCGGGGCCGGGGCCGGGTGGGGCGCGACCGGGCAGGCCGGGGTCGGGCAGGCTGCGGCCGGGGTCGCGGCCGGGCCGGTCGGCTGGTCCAGGCGCAGCACGACGTTGACGTAGTCCCGCGGTTTGCCCGGCCAGTGCCGGTCGTTGCTGGTGAGCAGCCGGCTGCGCACGCCGTCGCGTTCGGTGAGCGGTCCGGGGGTGGTGCGCAGGTTGGGTTGCCAGTCGCGGCCGCGCGGGCGGTGTTCGAGGGTGAGGGTCCAGTGCTCCCCGTCCACCTCCAGGACGGCGCCGGGGCGCCCGGGCAGCACCCGGGTGCCGTACGGGCCGCGGACGACCGCCCGTTGGGCGAAGTCGGCGTTGCAGCCGACCACGGTGATGCGCCAAGCGCCGTGGAACCTGAGCACGTTCGCCTCCCGCCCTCGCGGCGCGCCGTCGGCGACACGCCTCCGTCGGGGTCAACGGATGCGGGGCGTGCGGAGGATCAAACGGAGGGTGACCGGACGGCTGCCGGGCGTGTCGGCGGGGCGGTGCGGGCGGCGTGGGCGGTGCGGGTGCTGTGGGCGGTGTGGGCGAGCGGCGGGTAGCCGTGGGCGGTGAGGACGAGGTCGGCGTAGCGCGGGTCCTCCAGCGGGACGCCGTGGCGGCGCAGCAGGTCGAACAGCTGGGCCAGGTGGCGGGGTTCGGTGCCGCGCGGCAGTCCGTCGGGGGTGGTGCCGAGGACGCCGAGGACGGGGCCGTGGACGCGGTCCGCCCGGGAGGCGGCGGTCACGGCGGCGGCGGTCGAGGAAGCGGTGGCCGTCCGGACCGTCCGGGCCGTGCGGGCGGTCCGGACGGTCCGGGCGGGGACCAGGCGCAGCAGGAGGACGAGCCGGGCGGCGCCGGAGTCGGGGTCCTCGTCGGTCTCCATGGTGAGGGCGACGATGTCCTGCCAGCGGTAGTGGCGCGGGAGGAAGGCCCGTACCAGGGTGAGGCCTTCGGTGTCGGCGCGCAGCCAGAAGCCGTAGGGGACGGGCAGGGCGACGCCGAGGACGGCGGTGCCGGAGAGCAGCAGGGCGGGGACGGCGCCGAGGCGGGCGGCGACGCCGGTCCGGGCGAGGACGATGCCCATGGCGAGGGCGAGGACGCAACCGACGGGTGCTCCGGCGGCCCGCCACAGGAAGGCCAGTCGGACGGTCTGCGGTCGACGTCGCGGCCGCGGCAGCGCCTGTGACTGCGCCTGTGCCTGCGCCCGTGCCTGCGGTAGTGGCTGTGCCTGCGGCTGTGCTGGCGGTGCGGTCTGCCCGCGCGGCGTGGTGTCCACGGGTGCCCCCTTCTCGCGTCGTGCCGTCGGGGGTCGGGCCGGTCGGGCTGTCCCCCGCCGGGCGGCGGTACGGCGGTGCGGCACGGCGGGCTGCGGCACGTCGGGGTGGGGCGGGCGTGGTGCGGGTGCCCGGGTCCGGTGTGTCGACGCCGTGCGGTCTCGCGGGAGTCGGCCCTTCCCGGCCGGGGCGCCGAGGCCGGTCGGGCGGTCCGGTGGAGACGTCAAGTGCCATCGTTACGGGCTGATGTGAGGATTCGTCAGCTCTGGTCGGCAGCACCTGTGGGCCTGTTCGTCCAGGATGTCAGCCGACGCTACGCGGGTCAACTGGCGTTGACTGCGGGTATCTTCTGATCCATGCCAGCTGATGCCGTTCGGCTATCGTGACCTGGCCGGCCCTGTCCGTCCGCCGAGGTCGCGGCCGGAGGGCCCGGGCGTGAGAAAGGTGGGGCATGACGGAGTCGACGGGGGACGGCGTTCAGGCGGGACCGGAGGGCGCTCCACCGGAGCCCGCCCAGGACGGCACCGGGAACGCGGACACGGGAGCGGATACGGGAACGGACGCGGGAACGGACCCGGGAACGAATGCAGGCACGGACCCGGGCACGGACCCGGACGCGGGCGCCGGCACGGAGACGGACGGCCCCGCGAGCACGGAGGCCGGCGGGCTGTCGGTCCGGATCGAGGCCCTGTTCCACACCGTGCGCCGCCCCGACCGCGAGCAGTACACCAACGAGGAGGTGGCCCGGGCCTGCCGCGAGGCGACCGGGGAGTCCTTCTCCACCACCTACCTGTGGCAGCTGCGCACCGGGCGCCGGGACAACCCGACCAAGCGCCACCTGGAGGCACTGGCCCAGTTCTTCCAGGTCCCGCCCGCGTACTTCTTCGACGAGCAGCAGGGCGCCGAGATCGCCAAGGAGCTGGCCCTGCTCGGCGCGCTGCGCGACGCGGGCGTGCGCAGCCTGGCGCTGCGGGCGGTGGGCCTGTCGCCGGAGGGCCTGGACACCGTCAGTGAGCTGGTCGACGTGATCGCCCGCCGGGACGCGGCGCGCAAACGCCCCTCGCCCTGAGCGCGGGCCGCGCAACCCCGCAGGGCCGTCGGAGCACGGGGCGGGCGGGCCGCGGGGCGGGCGCAGGAGCGTCGGACGCCCGTGCGGAGGCGCCGGCGGAGGAACCGTAGGGGTGGAGCGGTGAGGGGAGCTCGGGTTGTGGGGTGACTTGTGGGGCGGCCGGGGCTACCGGTCCACGCTGCGGCGCTGTCGCCGGATGGCCGAACAGCTGGAGCTGCCGCGCCCGTTCGACCCGGTGGTGCTGCTGGAGCAGCTGGCGGTGCGGCGCGGGCGGCCGATCGAGCTGCTGCCGGTGCCCGCCCGGCCGCACGCCCCCTGCGGGCTGCTGGTCTCCACCGTGGAGGCGGACTACATCCTGTACGCGGCGGACACCGGCGTGCTGCACCAGCGGCACATCCTGGTGCACGAGATCGCGCACCTGCTGCTCGACCACGCCGGCTCCGCGCCGCTGGCCCCGGCCGCCGCACTGCTGCCCAACCTCTCCCCCGCGCTGGTGCAGCGGGTGCTGGGGCGCACCAGCTACGACGAGCCGCAGGAGCGGGAGGCGGAGCTGCTGGCCTCGCTGATCCTGAGCCGGGCGGAACGGGCCGACGCCGCCGACCAGTCGGGGACCGGGCCGACACCGGCCGGCGGGTCGCTGGACGCGCTGGGCGTCCTGCTGGCCGCCCGGCGGCACGGCGGCACCGCCCGGGAAGCCGAACCCGCCCGGGAGTCCGACGGCGGGCCGGGGACTGACGGACCGGGGGACGACACACCGCAGGACCGCAGGCCCCAGGGGCGCCGGCCGTGAGCGAACTCGCCCTCTACCCCGTCGGGTTGTTCTTCGTCCTCAGCTCCGCCCACTTCTCCCGCAGCCGGATCGACTCCCGCGCCGCCGCCCGCTTCACCTGCTACGGCACGGCCCTGCTCGGCACCGCCCTGCTGGTGCTCGCCCCGCCGACCGTACGGGCGGTGCAGGGCACGGGGGTTCCGGTGCTGGCGGTGCTGGTGATCGTGCTGGGCGACGGGCTGCGCGACGGCGCGGCCGCGGCGATGCGGCTGCTCGTGCCGGCGCTGCGGGCGGCCGATGCCGCGAGCACGGCCGGTGCCGACACCGCCGCTGAGCCCGTACGGCGGGAGGTGCGGGGCGGACTGGCCCTGCTGGCCGGGGTGCTGGGGCTGCGGCTGGCGCTGATCACCGCCGCCGCGCCGGGCCTGGCGGGCGAGGACCTGACCGTCGGCCCCGAGCTGTCCGCCCGGCTGGCGCTGGCCGGGTACACCGCCGTGGGCATGCTGCACACCGCGGTGTGCCTGACGGTGCTGCTGCGCGAGCTGGCCCGGCGTGCCCGCGCGGCCGGCCCCGGGCGGCTGGGCACCGGGCTGCGGCTGCTGGCCGGCGGGCTGGTGGCCGGGCTGCTGTGGAACGCCTGGAGCATGGACGACGTGCTGCGCGCGGCCGTCACCGGCAGCCAGGACGGCCCCGAGGACCTCCTGTGCGCGGTGCTGGGCGGGCTGTGCGCGGCGCTGATCGCGGCCGGCCTGGGCAGCACCCTGTGGCCCGCGGCGACCGGGGCGGTGCGCGGCTGGCTGCGCGCCCACCGCCGCTACCGGGCGCTCACCCCGCTCTGGCGCGACCTGCACACCGTGCTGCCGGAGATCGCCCTGGACCCGGCCCGCCGGCTGCCGCTGCCCCCGCGCGACCCCCGGTTCGCGCTCTACCGGCGGATCATCGAGATCCACGACGCCCGCCTGATCCTGCGCCAGCACCTGGACCCGCGCACCGCGCAGTGGCTCGACCGCGCCACCCGCCGCTTCCCGCCGCCCTCCGACCACGCCGCCGCCACCGCCGAGGCCGCCTCGCTGGCCGCCGCCCTGGAACTGGCCGCGGCCGGCACCCTGCCCGGGCCCGCCGCCGCACCGGAGACCGCCGCACCCGCCACGGCCACCGCACCCGCCACGACCACGACGGACACCATGGACGGGGAGGCCGACCACCTCGCCCACCTGGCCCGGGTCTACGCCACCTGCCCGGCCGTCGCCGAGGTCCGCACCCGCGCCCGCGCCGAACGCGCCCGCGCCACGACGGCCCTGCCGTAGCCTGCCGTCCGTGGAGAGCGAGGGAGGGGAAGTGGGCGACGGGCGTGGGCCCTGCTCCCGGCGGGGGCTTCGTGAGTAGGCGTCGCTACGTGGCCAGGGGCGTGCCCGGTGGCTACCGCATCTGGGACAACCGGGGGCGCCGGTGGTGGGGCGACCTCTACGAGCTCTGCCCCGACGACCTCACCGCCGAACTGAACGGCGGGGCCGCCCCGGAGAGGCTCACCGCCCTCCTCAAGCGGTACCGGGCCCAGAAGCGTTAGCACCCCACCGTCAACCCCGCTCCCGTCACCGGCCCCAGCCCCACCGGAGCATTTCGAACAGCAGCCACACGAGCAGGAGCGGGACCATGGCGAGCGGGCCGGGCCCGGCCCCCTCCACCGGGACAGGCTCGCTTTCCTCCGCCGGGACGGGCTCGGACTCCTCCACCGGGACGGTTCCCGGGTGCCACCGGAAGTGCAGCCTGAGCTCGCCCGGAGCGGTGGCCATCGAGTCCAGGCGCAGCCGCCGGTCCGCCTCGTTCGTGAAGCGCGGCGCCGCCCAGTGCATGGACACCGTGGCGATCGGAGTCTCGTTCGCCGGGGCGCCCCGGGGGGCTATCGACCAGCTGGAACCCTCCATCTGGTACGGGTAGTTGACGGCCTCGTCGATGAGCTCGCCCAAGGTGCTCGCGCCGTCGACGGTGAAGTCCCAGTGGTGGGGTGGATCGTCTCCCGGGTGCACGCTGTCGCGCGTCAGGATCACTCGCATGCCCGGCACGCTAGCCCGGCGCACCAGTTATCGTCAATCTGACATAAACGTCCGGCTGGAGACCCCATCAGCCACTCGGCCACGGCACCGGCCCGTGTGTCAGTCCCACCAGAAGCCCCAGTGGGTGGCATCGACCAGTTCCTCGGCGTAGCCGGCCAGGCTCTCCTCGGCCTGGAAGAGGTTGTCCGGGCAGAACGCGGCGTGTTCGACCGCCACCAGCAGCGCCTCCTCCCGGCTCGTCGGCGGCGCCGCGACGCTCAACTCCAGTGAGGCGGCGCCCACTCCGACGAGGCGGGCGCCGAAGCGGTGCTGCCAGCTGTGCAGCACGGCGGCGATCTCGCCGGTGTCGCCGTGGCCGTTGGTGCCGTTCCAGCCGCAGGCGGCCAGCGCGTGGGCGCCGTCGTCCGCGCGGACCAGGCCGATCCGCAGCGAGGGGCGGGCGCGCAGCAGTTGGCGGGCCAGGCGGTCGGCGCACTCCTGCGGGTCGCGCCGCGGCGCGGGGGCGGGGGCGGGGCCGGGCCAGGTGTCGCCGTAGGGGGCCAGCGTCTCCAGCAGGTCGGCCCGGTCCTGCGGGTCCCCGCTGGGGCACCACAGCACCGACGTCTGCCACCACCCACGCAGCAGGGCCGCCACCTCGTACCGGTCCGGCCGGAACTCCCCCGGCCCACCGGGTTCGCCGGGCTCGCCGGGTTCGAGCCCCAGGTCCCGCGCCTCCAACTGCGTGGCGTCGCGGCCGGGCGCCAGCAGCAGTGGCCACCGCCCCGACTCCGCGTGCTCCCGGCGCAGCCGCTCCCACACGCCCTCGGGCGCCGGCCCGTCGCTCACCCACAGCGACGGTACGACCTGACGCCCCGGCAGCAGTGGCGCCGTACGGCGTTCGGCACTGCGGTCGGGGAAGCGTCGGCGCAGGTCGCGGAGCAGCTGGGAATCGATCATGCGCCCACGGTAGGGGTACGCACCGACAACGTCCCCGGGGGCCGCCGTGGGGCCGTTCGATCGAATCTGTTGGCGGGCCGTTCCCGGACGACCCGGGCGGCCATAGGCCGAGGCTATGAATGGGTCGCCCGACCCCTCAGGACATCGACCTCAGGAGAGACATGACGCACCGCATCGCCAGGGCCGGTCTCGGCACGGCCGCCGCGCTGATCACCCTTCTCACCGCCGCCCCCGCCTCGACCGCCGCGCCGACCACCGGATCCGCCGGACCCGTCGCCCGGGACCGGGTCATCACGCTCATCGGCAAGCTCGCGCAGCAGTCGTCCTTCCCCGTCAACCCAGGAGGGGCCCCCGCCCAGGGCGACCGGACCGTCTTCCGCTCGGTGCTCTCCGATCTGGACGGCAACCAGATCGGCGAGACCGGCGGCACGTGCACCACCACCCGCACCGACAACGGCGGCGCGGAGGAGTGCACCGTGACCTACACCCTCCCGGGCGGCCAGATCACCGCCCAGGGGATGGTCTTCGGCCAGCTCAACCCGGGCCCGCCGCCCTCCTTCGACAACGCGATCACCGGCGGCACCGGGGACTTCGACCGCGCCCGCGGCTCGATCCACGCCGACACGATCGCCCCGGACACGAGGCGCTTCACGATCGACCTCGACCGCTGACCGCCTGCGGCCGTCTGCCGTCTGCCGTCTGCCGTCTGCCGACCGGACGGCGGACGGCGGACGGCGGACGGCCGCAGACGGTCGGGCGTGCGGTGACGCGCGGGGCCCGCCGGTGAGGACCGGTGACGCTCAGGAGTGCCCGACGACCAGCCGCACCAGCGCGACGGCGTCCCGGAGGCTGAGGCCGGGGTGCGCGCGGCGCAGTTCCCGGACGGCCTTGACCTCGGCCGTGCGGGGGTCGATCCCGGCGTGGGCCAGGACGTTGCGGGCCCAGCCCACCGGGGTGGGGGCGGCGGCCGGGACGAAGTCCTCGACGATCCGCAGGGCCCGGCGCAGGCCCGGCTGTTCGACCTGGTCGGCGGTGTCCAGGGCGGCGCGCAGGGCGGCCTTGAGCGGGTCGAGGCCGGCCGGCTGCGAGGGGCCGGGGAGGGGGACGAGCATGGTGGTACCTCTTTCTTCCTTCATTCGGGGTCAGTAGGCGCTCTTGGCCAGCCGCTTGCGCTCGCGTTCGGACAGGACGGAGCCGGACTCCTTGCGGGCCATCCGGCGCAGCAGGCCGGGGGCCAGCAGGAAGCCCGCCACCGCCCAGCACAGCAGCACGCCGGCGATCGGCAGGTGTTGCCAACTGCCGGACACTTCAAGGGTCTTGGCGCTGTCGGGCAGCAGGGCGGAGCGCACGCCCTGGGCGATCCAGCGCAGCGGGAAGAGGGAGCCGACGGTCTGGAGGGCGGTGGGCAGGTTGCGCAGCGGGGCGAAGGCGCCGGAGATGAACATCAGCCCGAGCATGGGCATCATGTACAGCGCGAGGGCCTCGCGGGCGGGGGGCAGCAGGGCGCCGATCGCGGCGCCCATCGGGACGACGGCGGCGGTGCCCAGCAGCAGGGTGAGGGCCAGGGTGAGCCACTGTCCGGGGGTGGCGGGCAGGTCGGCGTGCAGCAGCAGGGCGCCGCCGACCAGTAGCAGGAGGATGGAGGCGCCCATGGTCACCAGGACGAAGAGCGCCTTGGCGACCAGGTAGGCGGGCATCGCGCCGGGGACGCCGCGCAGGCGCAGCAGGGTGCCGTCCTCCCGGTCGCCGGAGAGGAACTGAGGGACGGTCATGAGGCCGAACATGAAGACGGTGGAGGCGATGCCGCCGGCCAGGCTGAGCTGGGTCAAAGCGTCTCCGGAGCCAGTGCCGCCGGAGCCGGCGCGCCAGTAGGAGATGGCGAGGAAGACCAGCGGGGTGGTCAGGTAGGAGTAGAAGTCCTTTCGGCTGCGCAGGAGTTGGCGCAGTTCGACGGCGCCGCGGCGCAGGCCGAGGACGTAGGGGTTCACGGGGGTCACGGCGTCTCCGCGGGTTCGGCGGGTTCGGCGGGTCGGGCGTCGCCGACCATGCCGAGGTAGGTGTCCTCCAGGCTGGGGCGGCGCACTTCCAGGTCGAGGATCGGTCCGCCGAGCCGCCGGTGCAGGTCCCAGACCGCCCGGGAGGGGTCGGCGGTGCGCAGGCTGCGCGGGGTGCCGTCGGGGTCGCTCCAGCGCACCTCGGACTCGGCCCGGGCGGCTTCGGCGAGTTCGGCGAGGGTGCCGCAGGCGGTGAGGCGGCCGGCTTGCAGGATGCCGATCCGGTCGGCCAGTTGCTGGGCCTCGGTGAGGTCGTGGGTGGTGAGCAGGATGGTGGTGGCGCGTTCGTCGCGCAGTTCGCGCAGCAGGGCGTGGAAGTCGCGGCGGGCCTCGGGGTCGAAGCCGGCGGTGGGTTCGTCGAGGAAGAGCAGGTCGGGGCGCCCGACCAGGCCGAGGGCCACGTCCAGGCGGCGGCGCTGTCCGCCGGAGAGGGTGGCGGCGGTGCGGTCGGCCTGGTCGGTGAGGCCGACCCGGGCCAGCAGTTCGGCGGGCGCGTAGGGGTCGGGGTAGTAGCGGGCCAGGTGGCCGAGCAGTTCGCCGACGCGCCAGCGGCCGTGGTCGCGGCTGGACTGCAGGACGATCCCGATCCGGGCGCGCCAGACGGGGTCGTCGCGGGCCGGGTCCTGTCCGAGGACGGTGACCTGGCCGGCGGAGCGGCGGCGGTAGCCCTCCAGGATCTCGATGGTGGTGCTCTTGCCGGCGCCGTTGGGGCCGAGCAGGGCGAAGAGTTCGGAGCGTTCCACCCTGAGGTCCAGGCCGTCCAGGACGTCCCGGCTGCCGTAGCGCATCCGCAGTCCGGACGTCAGGATCGCCGCTTCTCCCCCGGGCCGTTCGTCTCCGGAGCGGTCGGCCGTGCCCGCCCGTGGCGTCGTCGTCCCGGTCATGTCCTTGCCTCCCCCGTGCACATGCCCGCCACGCTAGTACTTGCCCGGCGGGAAAGTAAATGCCAGGATCTCCGGTGCTGTCAGGAGCCTTTCGGGAACGGTGAGTTGGAGCACAAGGTGAGCGTTCACGGCATCGCCCCCGAGGACGCCCTCGCGTCCTTGCGCACCGCGCACCGGGCCCGGGCGGCGGCCCGGCGGCCCAATCCGCTGCCCCCCTGGTACCCGGCCACGGCCGCGGGCCTGTTCGGGGCGGGGTTCGCCGGGACCGGCGTCTCGGCCCTGCTGCCGGAGCGGCTGTGGCTCGCCACCGCCCTCGTGCAGCTGGCCGCGGCGCTGCTGCTGGTGGGCCACGTGGTGGTCAGCCACCGGGTCGAGCACCGGCCGGGCATCGTCCCCACCCTGTCGTACCCGGGCGCGGCGCTCCAGCTGCTGCCGCTGCTCGCGGCCGGGGCGCTGGCCCTGCCGTTCGGCCTGCCCGGGTTCCTGCTCGCCCTCGGCCTCACCGGCGGCCTGACCCACTTCCTGCTGCTGCGCCGCAAGCGGGCGACCGGGGCGGCCGGAACAGCCGGGGCGGGCGCCGCGTGAGCGCCGACCCGCCGCCGGAACCGGCCTTCGACGAGCTGATCCACCAGCCCACCCGGCTCGCCGTGGTCGCCTTCCTGTCCGGCTGCGCCGAGGCGGAGTTCCGCGCCGTACGGGAGGGCTGCGGGGTCTCGGAGTCGGCGCTGAGCAAGGTGGCCGCCACCCTGGAGGCCGCCTCCTACGTCAGGCTGCGCCGCGGCTACGTCGGCAAGCGCCCCCGCACCTGGCTGCGCCTGACCCCCGAGGGCCGCCGCGCCCTGGCCGCCCACCTCGCCGAACTCCAGCGCATCGCCGCCTCCGCCACCGCCCTCGGCGCCGCCCTGGAGCAGGCGGCGGCCGAGGGGTAGCCCGGGAGGGCCCGCGCATCCGGCTCACGGCTTCATGTCGTGCGCGGCGGCGGGCGCGCACTCGCACCACACCGCCTTCCCCACCCCGCCCGGGCGCGGGAAGTGCCCCCACTCGGCGGCCAGGGCCGCCACGAGCAGCAGCCCGCGCCCGCCCACAGCACCGGGGTCGGACTGCTGAGGCACCGGAGGCCGGTCACCGGCGTCGTGCACCTCGATGCGCAGCCGGGTGGCGTTCACGTCGAAGGACACCCAGATCAGCCGCCCCGGCATGCCCGAGTGGAGGACGGCGTTGCCCACCAGCTCCGAGGTGAGCAGCTCCCCGACCTCGCGGTAGCGGTCGCCGTCCGGCGCCGTGGCGAGCAGCTCGCGCAGCATCCGCCGCGCGAGCATCGGCGAGCGGCGCGAACGCGGGAACCAGCAGCCGCGGCCGGCGGGCGGGCTGACGGGCTCGTCGGTTTCAGGCATGGCGGAGCCACCTCCGGTGGGGTTGGGGGTCGAGATCGGGCGGGAACACCCGGTAACGGATCGAGGCATGGGGATGCCCGGCAGCAAGCTCGCAATGATCACTCTCTGTATCGCGCCTAGCTACGCCAGGTAGCATGCATCGACCTTAAGATCATCCGCAACGTTGCTTGAAGAAGAGATGCGAGAAGCTGGGGTTGCCTGCGCGGCTACTGTGAGCGCAGATGACTGCTGATCAGAGGAGGCTGCGTGCAACCGGATCGCGTGGCGAGCGCGCCGTCCACCGTGCTGGGACGGCAGTTGGGCGAGGAACTGCGAGGCATGCGGGAGCGTGCGGGCCTGAGCACCAACGCGGTTGCCGAGGCGCTGGATTGCACCAAAGGCAAGATTTCGCGAATCGAGAACGGTCGCAGCCCCGTTCGGATTCCGGATCTCACTGCGATGCTCCGGCTGTACCGCGTCGATGAGCCGACCGTTCACGAGCGCCTTGCCGAGCTTGCTCGCACAGCCAACAAGCGGCGGCGCGGGAGCGGCTGGTGGAACGAGTACGGCGACGTGCTCGCGGACACCTACCGTGACTTCATTGCGCTGGAGGCCGTGGCGTCCTCGGTGCGCACCTTCCAAAGCCAGATGATCCCGGCGCTGTTGCAGACTCCGGACTACGCACGCGCGCTCACTTCGGCAGGTCGCCGCTGGAAGCGGCCGGAGGAGGTCGAGCAATTCGTGACCGTTCGATTGAAGCGACAGGAGCGATTGACCGCCGATCCGCCACTGTCCCTGTCGGTCGTGCTGGCCGAGGGCGCTCTGCGCCAACAGGTCGGCGGACCCGCCGTCCTGCGGGAGCAGCTCGCACACTTGGCGAATGCGGCGTCCATGCCCAATGTGACGATCCGGGTGGTTCCGTTCAGCGTCGGCGCGCACGCCAGCATGGCGGGGCCCTATGTGATCCTCGGATTCCCCTCCGAGGCCGCCATGGACGTCGTCCTGCTGGACAACCCTTCGGGATCCATGTGGCTCGAGGGCGCGACGGAGGTGGAGGGGTATTCGGAGCTTTGGGACGATGTCTGCACCAAGGCACTACCAGCTGCGGAATCCCTGCAACTGATCACCTCTATCAAGGATCTCGGCACATGAGGCACATACCCGACTTCTCCACCGCCGCTTGGCGGAAGAGCTCGTTCAGCGGCCCCGACAACGAGTGCGTCGAAGTCGCCGACGGGTTCCCGGGGGTGCTTCCCGTCCGTGACTCCAAGGACCCCCAGGGGCCTTCCCTCCTCTTCACCGCCGACGCCTGGACCGCCTTCATCGGCGCTGTCCGCGCAGGAGACTTCCCGGCGTAGGAAGTCGGCCGGGCCGACTTCCTGTGCAGAGGGCCGGACGATGCCGTCGCTGCTTCGGCCGGCCGAAGCAGCGACGGGGCACAGGGGTGGGTACTGTCCGGCGGCCCGGGCGGCGGGGCGGCCGGGGGCTGTCGGTGGGAGGGAATATCGTCCGTCTTCGTCGAGGGTGTCGATCCGCGCGGGCGCCGTTCGACCTTGGGGTGGAGAGGGTCGGAAAGGCGGCCCCCCGTCGAAGGAGGTTTGTGATGGCGAAGTACATGCTGATCATGCGGGGCACGGACGAGTCCATGGCCAAGATGATGGAGACGCCCTTCGAGGAGATGCTGGAGACCGTGGGGCGCTTCAACGAGGAGCTGATCCGGGCCGGCGTGCTGGTGGCCGCCGAGGGGCTGGACGACCCGTCGCAGGGCGTGGTGGTCGACTTCGACGGGGAGGCGCCGGTGGTCACCGACGGCCCGTACGGGGAGACGAAGGAGCTGTTCGGCGGCTTCTACCTGATCGACGTGGCCTCGAAGGAGGAGGCCGTGGAGTGGGCCAAGCGGCTGCCGGCCCTCCCCGGTTCCAAGTGCGAGGTGCGCCGGGTGCCGGGCATCGAGGAGTTCCCGCAGGACAACGAGTGGATCGTCAAGGAGCGGGCCTGGCGCGAGCGGACCGGCCAGCTCTGATGCCCGCAGCCACCGACGGCCCGCCGGGCACCGAGGACGCCCGGCGGGCCGTCGAGGCCGTGTGGCGGATCGAGTCCGCCCGGATCGTGGGCGCGCTGGCCCGCTACACCGGGGACTTCGCCCTGGCCGAGGACGTCGCCCAGGAGGCGCTGGCCGAGGCCCTGGTCTCCTGGGCGCGCGACGGCGCCCCGGCCGACCCGGTGGGCTGGCTGCTGGCCTGCGCCCGGCGCCGGGCCATCGACGCCTTCCGCCGCGCCTCGGCCCTGGACGAGCGCTACACCGCGCTCGCCGGCGGCCTGGCCGAGGGCCAGTTCAGCGCCGGCTCGGCGGCCGGGCCCGCACCGGCGCCGGACCTGCCGTTCGACCCGGACCGGGTCGACGACGACGTCCTCGCCCTGATGTTCACCGCCTGCCACCCGGTGCTCTCCCCCGAGGCCCGGGTGGCGCTCACCCTGCGGGTGGTCGGCGGCCTGTCCAGCGAGGAGATCGCCCGGGCGTTCCTGGTGCCGGTGCCCACCGTGCAGGCCCGGATCACCCGCGCCAAGAAGACCATCGCCGCCGCGCACGTGCCCTTCGAGCTGCCGCCGCGGCGGCAGCGGCGCGAGCGCCTGGGCGCCGTCCTGAGCGTCCTGTACGTGGTCTTCACCGAGGGCTCGACGGCCACCTCCGGCACCGACCTGCTGCGCCCCGACCTCGCCTACGAGGCGCTGCGGCTGGCCCGGACCCTGGCCGCCCTGCTGCCCGACGAACCCGAGGTGCACGGGCAGCTCGCCCTGTTCGAGCTCACCGCCTCGCGCTTCCCGGCCCGCACCGGCCCGGACGGGGAGGCGGTGCTCCTGGAGGACCAGGACCGGCGCCGCTGGGACCACTCGGCGATCCGCCGCGGCCTGGCGGCCCTGGGCCGGGCCGCCGCCCTCGGGCGGGGCCTGGGCCCGTACGGCCTCCAGGCGGCGATCGCCGCCTGCCACGCGGCGGCGCCCGGCGTGGCCGACACCGACTGGGAACGGATCGTGCTGCTCTACGAGGCGCTCGGCCGGGTGGCGCCGTCCCCGGTGGTCGAACTCAACCGGGCGGTGGCCGTCGCGATGGCCGAGGGGCCGAGGCCCGCGCTCGCCCTGGTCGACGACCTGGCCGTCTCCGGGCGCCTGGCCGGCTCCCACCTGCTGCCGGGCGTGCGCGGCGAACTGCTGACCCGCCTGGGGCGCACCGGCGAGGCCCGGGCGGAGCTGGAGCTCGCGGCCCGGCTGTGCCGCAACGCCCGCGAGCGGGCGGTGCTGCTGCGCAAGGCGGCCGCGCTCGACGGCGCGGGCTGACTCCGCAGGCCGACTCTGCGGGTTGACTCTGCGGGCCGACTCTGCGGGCTGACTCCGCGGGTGACTGCACCGGCTGACTGCGCAGGGTGACCGGACGTACGGCCCGGCGTCCGAGCTGCGGACGCGGGGCCGTACGGACCGGCCGTTCAGCCGTTCAGCACTGGGGCCGGCGGCCGTGGTTGGCCCCGCGCTTGGCCCGGGCCTTCTTCTTGCGGCGGCGCTTCGACGACATGGCGACTCCTCTCGCAACCGGCCCCCTGATCCCCCGGCCTTCCACCGTTCCACACCCGGGCCGCCCCGGCCCGTCGAAGGGCCCCGCGCCCCGGGACCGGGTCAGGCCCGGCCCGCCAGGGCGGCGCGCCAGGCGGGGCTGTCCACGTAGTGGTTGTCGAAGCGCTCGGCGGAGGCGGCGATCGCCCCCGGGTCGGCCTCGCCGCGCATGACGGTCCCCAGCAGGCGCAGGTAGTCGAAGCGGTCCATGCCGGGGGCGAACACGAACAGCACGTCGGCCTCGGAGCCCGGGGCGGCGGCGAAGGCGTGCGGGGTGTGCGGGGGCACGGCCAGGAAGTCGCCCGCGTCCAGGACGGTGACCTCCTCGCCGACCAGGACCCGCAGCGAGCCGCTGATCACGAAGAACAGCTCCGTCGCCCGGGTGTGGAAGTGCGCCGGGGCCCCGACCGCGCCCCGGGCGAAGGCGGAGCGGTAGACGGTGAAGCCGCCCTCGCCGGGGGCCGTCTCGGCGAGCAGGGTCATGGTGGCGCTCGGGTCGGCGCAGGTCTCGGCCTCACCGTGGCGGGCCAGGACCGGGGCGGTGGCGGGGGTGGCAGCGGGGGCGGGGGCGGTGTTCTCCGTCGTCGTCATGGGACCAGCCTAGGAGCGGAAAGACCCACGATCATGGGGCAATCGAGCACCGTTTCCATGGGTCAATCGGATCCGGCAGGTGCGCCCGCGCGACGGCACGGGGCCCTCCTCGGGCCGCCAACCCCCCTACGGCACGGGGACTTTAGGGTGGACGCCATGAAGCCCGCCCTGGTACTCGCCGCCGCCCTGGCCCTGTCCGCGGCCGCCGCTCCCACCGCCACCGCCGCCACCCCGGCCGCACCGGCCGCACCGGCCGACAAGGCCGCCGCCGCCGATCCGCCGGAGCGCTTCCGGCACCAGGCCCTCGCCTGGGGCCTGTGCCAGGATCCGGAGTTGGCCGCCGCCGGCGCCGAGTGCGCCACGCTCACCGTCCCGCTGGACTACCGCGCGCCCGAGGGCCGCACCCTGCCCCTCGCCGTCTCCCGGATCCGCTCCGCCGACCCCGCCGCCCGGCACGGCGTCCTGCTGTCCAACCCGGGCGGCCCCGGCGAGCGCGCACTGGCCCTGCCGGTCGCGCTGCGCGACCGGCTGGCCCCGGCCACGGCCGCCGCCTACGACCTGATCGGGATGGACCCGCGCGGGGTGGGTGCCAGCGGCGGCCTCGACTGCGGCCTGAACCACGGCACTTGGCTGCGCTCGGCGGGCAGCGGCACGGCCGGCTTCCGGGAGAGCTGGCGCCTGGCGAAGGCGGACGCCGACGCCTGCCTGGACAAGTACCCGGACCTGCTGCCGCACCTGACCACCCGCAACACCGCGCGCGACCTGGACGTGCTGCGATCGGCCCTGGGCGAGCCGCGCGCCTCCTTCTTCGGCCAGTCCTACGGCGCGCTGCTGGGCGCGGTGTACGCGCAGCTGTACCCGGGCCGGGTGGACCGCCTGGTGCTGGACAGCGCGCCGGACCCGGACCGGTACGGGGTCCGGACGCTCCAGGACATGGGGGCCGCCAACGAGCGGGCGCTGGACGACTTCGCCGCCTGGGCCGCGCCCCGCGACGGCCGGTACCGGCTGGGCGCGACGGCGGCGGCGGTGCGCGCCACCGTGCAGGGCCTGGTCCGGCGCGCCGAGGCGGCGCCGATCGGCATCGACGGGTTCCGCCTCGACGGCGCCCTGCTGCCGTTCCTGCTCACCGTCTGCCAGGGCGACGACCGCGACAGCGCCGACTACGCGGACGTGCTGCGCCAGTTGCTGGACGCCGCCGACGGCAGGCCGGTGCAGGCGAGCCCGACCCTGCACGCGCTGCTGACGGCCGTCCTGGCGCCCGACCCGCAGGCCGGCGCCGACCTCGCCGCCGCGATCGGCTACCTGTGCGACGACGTGGCGATGCCGCGCTCCCCCGGGTGGTACGCGGCCGCCGTCGAACGCTCCCGCGCCACCCGGCCCCTCTTCGGACCGGTGTTCAACGGGCCGACGCCGTGCGCGAGTTGGCCGACCGACCCGCAGGAGCCGTTCGTCCAGGTGCGCAACGCGGTGCCCGCCCTGCAGATCCAGTCCACCGGCGACACCCACGCCCCCTACGCCGGCGCCCTGGCCCTGCACGCCCGGCTGTCCGCCTCCCGGCTGCTGACCGTCCCCGGCCGGATCCACACCGTCCTCCTCAACGGCTACAGCCCCTGCGCCCAACGCGCCGTGGACGCCTACCTGTCCACCGGCGTACTGCCGCCGGCCGACGCCACCTGCTGACGGCAAGGGGCGCCGGGGCCGCCGGGGCACCGGCCGCCCCGGCAGCCCTCACGCTCACGTCACTGGCCCACGCGGCCGTCCACGCACTCGCGCAGCAGGTCGGCGTGGCCGCAGTGGCGGGCGTACTCCTCGATGCGGTGCACCTGGACCTCCCGGACCGACAGCCGCTGCTTGCCGAGGCGCTCGCCGAGGTCCGGATGGGCGGCCAACGCGGCGTCCAGGGCGGCCTGTTCGCGCTCCAGGTCGCGCCAGGCGGCCTCGACCAGGGCCGGGTCGGGGAGCGCCCCGTCGAAGTCGGCGTCGCGGGCGCCGTAGAGCTTGGGCTGCGGCTCGCCCTCGCGGATCCAGTTGTGCCAGTCGCGTTCCACCTCGGCCAGGTGGCGCACCAGGCCGAGCAGCGACATGGTCGAGGGCGGCACCGAGCGCCGGGCGAGCTGCTCGGCGTCCAGGCCCTCGCACTTCATCCGCAGGGTGAGGCGGTAGTTGACCAGGTAGTCCTCGAGGGTGGCGGCCTCGCCGTCCGGGGCGGGGCCTTCACTGTTGCGCGGATCGTCGGCCGGGTCGGCCCACATGTCGGGGTAGACGGTGGCCTGGGTCCATCGCTCGGGTCGCTCGCTCATCCCCGCATGATCGCCCGCAACCACCGCGCCCTTCAACCGAGTTAACGCGCCACCCGGCCACCCTGCCCGGTTGACGGTCGCGGTGCCGCCGGCCCGGACGGTGGAGGCGGCGGAGCGCCGACTCCGGCCAAGCGCCGGCCCCGGTGGGAGCCAACTCCGGCGAGCGCCAGCCCCGGTGGGCGTCAGCCCCGGTGGGCGTCGGCTGCCGCCCGCAGGAAGCCGAGGAAGCCGGCCACCGCGGGCGGCACCCGCTGCCCCCGGCGGGTGGCGGTGCAGACGTGGCGCACGGGGGTGTCCTGGGGGTGGAGGGGGACCAGGGCGATGTCGGGGCGGGCGGCGCGGGCGGCCAGGGCGGGGATGAGGGTGGGGCCCAACCCCGCGGCGACCAGGCCGAGTTTGGCGGCCCAGGCGCCGACGGCGTACTCGATGCGGGGCTGGAAGCCGCTGCGCAGGCAGGCGGCGAGCAGGGTGGATCCGGGGTCGCGGCGGGCGGCGATCCAGGGTTCGTCGGCGAGTTCGGCCAGCCGCAGGCGGCACCGGCCGGCGAGCCGGTGGCCGCGTGGGAGGGCGACCAGGACGGGGTCGGCGAGCAGCGGGTGCAGCTCGAACTGGTCGGTGTCGTAGGCGTCCTGGGGGTCCTCGGCGTAGGAGGCGACCACGGCGAGGTCGATGGTGGCGTCGGCGAGGCGCTCCAGCAGCTGGGCGCTGAGGCCTTCGGTGAGGGTGGTCTCGACCTGCGGGTGGGCGGTGCGGAAGGCGGCGAGGGCGGCGGGGACGAGTTCGGCGTTGGCGCTGTCGAAGGCGCCCGCTCGCAGGCGTCCGGCGTCGAGTTCGGTGAGGGCGACGAGGTCGCGGCGGGTGGTGTCGAGGCGTTCCAGCAGGGCCTCGGCGTGCGGGAGCAGGGCGCGGCCGTGTTCGGTCAGCCGGACCCCGCGGGCCAGGCGGTCGAACAGCGGGGCGCCCAACTCGGCTTCCAGGGTGGCGATCTGGCGGGAGACGGCGGACTGGGTGAAGCCCAGGCGCTCGCCGGCGGCGGTGAAGGAGCCCAGGTGGGCGACGGTGCGGAAGACGTCCAGCCAAGCCATGTCCATTTCGCATGAGTACCATGCGAGACATTCGTTTGTCGCCTGGCTCGGGGCTGCCTAGCGTGGGGGCCATGGAAAAGATCGCCTTTCTGGGCCTGGGCCGGATGGGGCTGCCGATGGCCCGTCGCCTGGCCGCCGCCGGCTACCCGTTGACGGTGTGGAACCGCACTCCCGGCCGCTCCGACGGCCTGACCGAGGCCGCCGACCCGGCCGGGGCGGTGGCCGGGGCCGGCATCGTCGTCACGATGCTCTCCGACCCGCAGGCCGCCGCCGAGGTCGCCGGGCGCTTCACCGCCGCGCTGGCCCCCGGCACCCTGTGGATCGACATGTCCTCGATCGGCCCGCGCGCCCTCGCCGGGCTGCGGGAGCGACTGCCGGAGGGCGTGGCCCTGGTGGACGCCCCGGTGCTGGGCAGCGTCGGCCCGGCCGCCCGCGGCGAGCTGACCGTCTACGCGGGCGGCGAGGACGCCGACCTGGAGCGCGCCGAGCCGGTGCTGTCCCGCCTGGGCCGGGTGCGGCGCTGCGGGGGCCCCGGTGCGGGGGCGGCGTTGAAGGTGGTGGTGATGGGCGCGATCGTCACCTCGGTCGCCGTCCTGGACGAAGTGCTGTCGGTGGCGGGCGAGTTGGGTGTGCCGCAGGAGCAGGCGCTGGAGGTGCTGGCGGCCGGGCCGCTCGCGGGGGTGGTGGCCCGGGCGCGCAGCGCGGAGTCGGACTTCCCGGTGCGGCTGGCCGCCAAGGACCTCGCCCTGGCGGGCGGCGGCCCGCTGCTGGCGGCGGCCCGTCGGGCGCTGCTGGCGGACCCGTCGATCGCGGACCGGGACCTGTCGGCGGTGGTGCGGGCGCTGCGGGAGGACTGACGCCCGCCGCCGTGGAGGGCGGGCCTGCGGCTCGGAGGAACGTCCAGCGCCGCCCCGCCCGCGGCGCGGCCGGCTTGGTGCCGCCGCCGATGGCCGGGCGCGCGCGCCGTCCGGTGTAGTGGGGGGCGTCCGCCGCGACCACCGATGAAGGGCGCCCCTTGTCCGCTCGCACCGCCGTGCAAGGCGTCGTCCGACTCGCCGGGCCCCGGCTGCCCCTGGTGTCCTTCCTCGCCCGGCTGCCCGCCGCGCTGTGCCCGACCGGGACGCTGCTGATGGTGACCGCGCTGGACGGGGTGGGCCGCGGCGGGGTGGTGGCGGGCCTGCTGTGGGGCGGGCAGGCGGTGGGCGGGCCGCTGCTGGGCCGGCTGGCCGACCGGCGCGGCCACCGTCCGGTGATCCTGGCGGCGTCGCTGGCCAACGCGCTGCTGACGGCCGCCCTGGTGGTGGCCTCGGTCGGCGCCCTGGCGCCGGCGGTGCAGGCCGGGTGCGCGGCGCTGGCGGGTTTCACCGTGCCGCAGATCGGGCCGCTGTCGCGGACCCGCTGGATCGCGCTGGCGGGCGGGCGCCGTGACGGCCACGAACTGGTCGGCCCGGCGCTGGCCTTCGACGCGGTGGTGGACGAGACGAGTTTCGTGGCCGGCCCCGCCCTGGTCGGGGTGCTGGCCTGGGCGGTGCACCCGGCGGCGGGCCTGGTGTGCGCGGCGGTGCTGATGGCGGTGTTCGGCACGGTGTTCGCGCTGCACCCGACGGCCCCGGCGCCGGCGCCCGCGGTGGCGGCAGCGGCGCCCACGGCGGCGGGGCGCACGGCGGCGGCGGGGCGGGTGCTGTCGGGGCCGCTGCTGGTGCTGATCGCCGTGACGGTGCTGCAGGGCGTGGTGTTCGGCGCCGCCAACACCGGGGTGCAGTACCTGGCCCGGGGGGACGCGGGCGTCGGCGGCCTGGTCTGGTCGGCGATGGGGGTGAGCAGCGCGGCGGCCGGGGTCCTGCTGGCCTCGTTCGCGGAGCGTTTCGACCTCACCGCGCGGCTGCGCACGGCGGTGGCGGCGCAGGCGGTGCTGCTGCTGGGGCTGCTGCCGGTGGACGGGGTGGCGGGTGCGGCGGTGGCGGTGGGGGCGGTGGGGTTCGCGGTGGCGCCGGCGCTGATCGCGGTGTTCGGCCTGGTGGAGCGGGTCGCGCCGGCGGGCCGGATGGCGGAGGCGATGACGCTGCTGGGCAGCGGGCTGATCGCGGGGCAGGGGCTGGCGGTGACGGGGGTGGGGCCGCTGGTCGGTGCGCACGGGCCCCTCGCGGCGTTCGCGCCGGCCTGTGCGGCCGGGGCGCTGGCCCTGCTGCTGGTGCTGGCGCTGGTGCGGCTGCGGCGGTTCCCGCCGGCCCGGCCGGCGCCGGTCCCGGCGCTCGCGGCGGCGGCCGCGTCCTCCTGAGGCCCGGGGCCTCCTGACGCCCGAACGCTCCCGAGTCCCCGGGGCCGTCAACCGCGGGCCTCCCCCGGTTCCACCCGGGGGCCGGTCAACCACCGCCTCCCCGTTCACCCGATCAGGGGGGCTGGTGTGCGGGCCCGGGGGCGTGGGCCGTAGCGTCGTGGCGGCGGACGGCAACGGCCCGGGGAGGCGGCACGCGTGCAGGTCATGAGGGTTGGGCGGGGCGCGGCGGCGCTGGCGCTGGCGGCGGTGGTGCTGGCGGCGTCGGCGTGCGGGGCTCCCCCCTCCGGGGGCGGCCCGGACGGCGCCGCCCGGGCCGGCCGGGCGCCGCGCGCGGACGCGGGCGGCGGGGCCGCGCCGGATCCGCAGGGCCGTCCGCCGGCGCTGGTCTACCGGGGCCCGGCGGCCTGCGAGGGCTGCCCGGAGGCGGCGCACGACCTGCTGGAGCACGACGGCTTCGCGGTGCGCTACATCGGGCCCGAGGAGGAGGTCCGCTTCGGCCCGGACGCGCTGTCCGGCGCGGCGCTGTACGTGCAGCCGGGCGGCACCAACGGGCAGGAGGTGTCCACCGCCTGGCGCCTGCTGCAGCAGGACCCGGGCTTCTCCCCCGAGCTGGTGCGCGCCTACGTGCGCGGCGGCGGGCACTACCTGGGGCTGTGCATGGGCGGCTACCTGGCCGGCCACGACCCCGGCTACGGCCTCCTGCCGGGCGACTCCGGGCAGTACATCAGCTCCGGGGGCGCCACCGTCACCGACGAGCAGGACCACCTGGTCGACGTCTCCTGGCGCGGGCGGCCGCAGCGGATGTACTTCCAGGACGGCCCGTACTTCGACCTGGAGGGCCCGGGCGCCCAGGTGCTGGCCCGCTACACCAACGACCGGGCCGCGGCCGCGGTCGCCCCGTACGGCTCGGGCCGGGTGGCGGTCAGCGGCCCGCACCCGGAGGCCCCGGCCGAGTGGTACCGCGACTACGGCCTCTCCGACGAGTCCCCGGCCGGCCTGGCCCTGGGCGGGGACCTGGTGCACACCCTGCTGGGCACGGCGCCGAAGTCCTGACGCCCCGGGCCCGGCCTGACCCTGACCCACCCCTGAGTCAACGGGCTGCACTCCACGGTGCACCGCCTGGCCTTCGGCCCCGAACAGGACCACTACCGCTCCATCGGCGGCTACCACTGCTGGTTGGCCGTCCACGACTCGACGCTCGCCCGCGAACTGGACAGCTGGTTCGTCAACTTGACCCGAGCTTGAAGGGACCGGGCCTGTGGGTAGGGCGCGGCTGGCTGTCGCGTGGCCTCCCACGTCTGAGCCACCTGGGTTGCGGTGGCTGGGACGCGTGACTCACGCCCCGCGGTCCACACGGTCTCGCCTTTGCGGGCGATGTTGTGGGACGCGTTTGTATCCGCGTGCAGGACGGTCCCGCAGGACCGGCAGGCGAACGTTGCCTGGTCGACGCGGTTCTTCCGGTCGATGTGGTGGCACTGGGAGCATTCCTGGCTGGTGTACGCCGGATCGACGTACACCAGCGGCACCCCGGCCCGCTTCGCCTTGTACGCGATATACCGGCCGAGCTGGTGGAAGCCCCACGAGTGCAACTGGGTCCGCTGGTCCTTGCGGAGCCGTACCCGACTGCGGATGCCCGTCAGATCTTCCAGGGCGATACCGAAGCCGGTGCGTTCAGCGGCAGTAACAATGGTCTTGGAGACGATGTGATTGACGTTGGCGGTGTGCCGGGCTTCCTTCCGCGACCGCTTCTTGAGGAGGCGCTTGGCGGACTTTGTGCCCTTGGCCTGCAACTTGCGCCGCAGGTCGAGCTGGCGCTTACGGTGCCGGTTCAGGCCGCGTCCGGCGGCCCGGTAGCCGGTGCTGATGGTGGCGATGTCGGCGATGCCGAGGTCCACTCCGATGAAGGCGGCCGGGCTCTGGTTGAGCGGCTTCTCCGGTACCTCACAGGTGGCGATCAGGTAGAACTCGCCGTCGCGCTCGATGAGATCGGACTCGCCCCTGCGGTGCTCGCGGAGCATCGTGAGCGCGTCGGGCGAGCACCGCACGCGAATCGCACACCCTTGAGCCGTCCGGCCATTGTCCAGATGCTGACGGTCCGATGGTCCAGCTGCCAGCTCAAACACCTGTCGTCATACGGCTGTGCGGCCTCGGCCCGGAACGTGATCGGCTTCGACTCCGCCTTGACCCGTCGTTCGGAGCCCGGCCTGCCGAGGTTCCCGGCGCGGATGTTGGCCTTCAACGTGGTGTAGGCGTCACGGGTCTTCTTGATGACGTGCTGGGCGGCCTGCGCCCCCAGCCCTATCGCCTTCAATCCGGCGTAGGTGTGCTTGCGGAGCTCGTACTCACGCGGGACCCCGCGCTCGAACGCAACCGCCGACACCCAGCACGCGGCCTCGTTGACCGCGCGCAGGGTCGAACGCAGCGCGGTGGCCTGGTCAGCCTCCGGCACCAGCTTCACCCGCACCACGATCTTCATGCCCGAGAACATAACCTGACCCACTGACAACAGGCGCCCCCGACAGCGCCCTGATGATCCGCCTGCGCGCCGCCTCGATGCGCTGGATGGGCCGCTGGCCGCTGCGCGCCGTCCTGGCCGCCCAGTTCGCCAAGGCCGGCGACACCGCCCTGCCCGACTACCCGCTGCCCGCCCGTGCCGCCTGAGGTGCGCCCCTGGGGGCTTGCACCTCACGCGGCGTCAGAAGGGATGCTCGTGCCATGCCCTCCTCCGAACAGACCTGGAAGGTCGGCCCGCTCGCCGAGGCGAGCGGACTGACCGTACGCACCCTCCACCACTGGGACCAGCTCGGCCTGCTCTGCCCCTCCCGGCGCACCGCCTCCGGCCACCGCGCCTACACCGAGCAGGACGTCGTGCGGCTCTACCAGATCCTCGCCCTGCGCCGCCTGGGCCTGGGCCTGGAGACCATCGCCACCTGCCTGGACGCCGGCGTGGACGTGCGGCGCCTGGTGCGCGAGCACCTGGCCGCCACCGAGGCCTCCCTGGCGGCGCTGCGGGAGCTGCGCGAGCGCCTGGGCCACCTGGACGGCGAGCTCGCCGCCGCACGCGAGCCCGGCACCGAGGACCTGCTGCGCCTGGTGCGGGCCGCCGGCGCCACCCGGCCCGCCGCCGACGAGGCCCTGCGCCGCCACCTCGACGAGGACCAGCTGCACGCCCTCGCCGACCACGCGGCCGCCCTCGGCCCGGCCGCCCACTACCTGCTGGAGGTCGAGTGGCCCCAGCTCTACCGCCGCGCCGAGGCCCTGCGCGCCGCCGGCACCGACCCGGCCGACCCCCGGGTGCGCCGCATCGCCGCCCGCCTCGACGAGCTCTCCCGGCTGTTCAGCGGCGGCGACACCACGCTGTCCGCCGCCGTGCGCACCGCCTGGCGCGAGGACCCGGCCGCCCTGTCCGGCGACCCCGCCGCCCCCGCCGACGCCTGGGCCGACCTGCGCACCTTCCTCGACCGGGCCCGGGAGGCGTCATGATGCCCCGCCGGGTGCGGCTGCGCGTCGCCCTGCTGAGCACCCTGCCCGTCCTGGCGGTGACCGTCCTGGCGCTGTTCCCGCTGGCCCTGGCCGGCCTGCTGCCCTGGTCGGTGCCGCCGGCCGTGCTGCTGGCCCAGGGCGTCCAGGCCCGGCTGGTCCTGCACCGCCTGGGCCGCCCGGCCGGAAGGCCCTGAGCGCTACCTGGCGCGCGGCTGGTTGAAGCGCAGCATGTTGCCCGCCGGGTCGCGGAAGGCGCAGTCGCGCACGCCATAGGGCTGGTCCATCGGCTCCTGGAGGACCTCGGCGCCGGCGGCGCGGATGCGCTCGAAGGTGGCGTCGCAGTCGTCGGTGCGGAAGATGACGCCGCGCAGCAGCCCCTTGGCGAGGAGTTCGGCGGCGGCCCGGCGGTCGTCCTCGGAGGCGTGCGGGTCGGCCAGCGGGGGTTCCAGGACGATCTCCACCCCGGGCTGCTCGGGCGAGCCGACGGTGACCCAGCGCATGCCCTCGAAGCCGACGTCGTTGCGCACCTCGAAGCCGAGGACGTCGCGGTAGAAGGCGAGCGCCTTGTCGTGGTCGTCGACGGCGATGAAGCACTGCGCGAGTTCGATGCTCATGCACGTCAACTTACGGGAGAGGGGCCGCTCTTCGCCTCAGGTGCGGCGCGCGGGGCGGGTGCGGATCTTGGCGATGCAGGCGGGGATGGGCTCGCCGTCGGCGTGGTCGCGGGAGCGGTAGGCGCTGGGGCTCTCGCCGACCAGTTCGGTGAAGCGGCTGCTGAAGGAGCCGAGCGAGGTGCAGCCCACCGCCATGCACACCTCGGTGACGCTGAGGTCGCCGCGCCGCAGCAGCGCCTTGGCCCGTTCGATCCGGCGGGTCATGAGGTAGCTGTACGGGGTCTCGCCGTAGGCGGTGCGGAAGCTGCGCGAGAAGTGGCCGGGCGACATCAGCGCGGTGCGGGCCAGGGCGGGCACGTCCAGCGGCTGGTCGTACTCGCGGTCCATCCGGTCGCGGGCCCGGCGCAGCCGGACGAGGTCTTCGAGGGGTACGCGGGTGGGCACAGCAGCCACCGTACCGGGCCGCTCGGACACCCTGCCCCGCCCGGCGCGCGCCCGGCAACCGGGCGGTGGCGCCGGGCGGGCCGGCCGCCACCGCGGCGAGGTGCGTGCCCCGACGCCGCGGACCCGGCGGGGATCCGGGAGACAGGCGTCAGGCGGTGCGCGGGCCGCGGGCGAGCAGCGGGGCACCGCCGTCGTGCGGCAGGACGACGAGGTAGCGCCAGGGGCCGTCCTCGGCCACGGCCAGCGAGAGGGTCTGCGCCTCGAAGGCCGCGGCGGCGGGGGCGGCGCCCTCGGTCAGTTCGTCGAGGCGGGCGTGCGACGCCAGGAAGTCCGCGGGGCCGTTGAACCACTTGGGGACGGGCGCGCCGCGGCGCAGCGCGGCCAGCAGGTCCGCGCGCAGCGGCCCCTCGGCGGCGTCCAGGACGCGTTCGTGCAGGCGTTCCTGGACGCCGGGGCGGGTCGGGGCGGCGGCGGCGAGGTGCCGGCAGCGCGGGCAGAACCGGGCGCCGACGCGCACGCCGAACGGGTGGCGGTAGCGGACGATGGTGCGTGGCTGTTCCTGGCACAGTGTCCGGTCGTCGCCGACCGCGGCGTGCTCCGGTTCGTCCGGTTCGCCCTCGACGGTGCAGGCCCCGAAGGTGGCGGGTTGCCGGGCGGTGGCGAAGGACCAGCCGGTGGGCGTGTCGGTGTTCATGCGCGCGACCCTGCCACGGCGGCGGGGGCGCGGGCATCCGCTTTTCCGTGGCACCCGGCCCCCGGCTGCGGGTCCCGGCGGCGGCGATCTAGGGTGGCCGCATGATCTCCTCTCCGATATCCGGCCCGATATCCGACCCCGCCGAGGCGCTGCGGGTGCTGCTGGAGGGCAATGCCCGTTTCGTCGGCGGCAGCCCCGAACACCCCAACCAGGACGCCGGGAGGCGGGCCGCGCTGGGGGCGGCGCAGAAGCCGTTCGCGGTGCTGTTCGGCTGTTCCGACTCCCGGCTGGCCGCCGAGATCATCTTCGACCGGGGCCTGGGTGACCTGTTCGTGGTGCGCACCGCCGGTCATGTGACCGGCGCGGAGGCGCTGGGCAGCATCGAGTACGGGGCGGCGGTGCTGGACTGCCCGCTGGTGGTGGTGCTCGGGCACGACTCGTGCGGCGCGGTGGCGGCGGCGCTGGACTCCCTGGAGCAGGGCAGGCTGCCCGGCGGCTTCGTGCGGGACGTGGTGGAGCGGGTGACGCCGAGCGTGCTGTCGGCGAAGGCGGCGGGCATCGAGGACCCGGACGCGATCGTGGACGAGCACATCCGCCAGACGGTGGACCTGCTGCTGGAACGCTCGCAGCTGCTGGCCGCCCGGGTCGCCGAGGGGCGGGCCGCGGTGGTGGGCCTGTCGTACCGGCTGACCGACGGCCAGGCCCGTACGGTCGCCGTCCGCGGCCTGGGCTGACCCCCCGGCGCCGGGAGCTGCGGGTGCGGGAACGCGGTGTCCGATCCCCGCCAGCGCCGGGGCGCGGGCGGGGGCAGAGTCGGTGTCCGGTCGCGGACCGTCCGGTCCGGGCCACCGACTCATCCGATGCGAGGACGGCTCTTCCCGTGCACAAGGTCACCGATCTCAAGGTTCTCTACTTCGGCACCCCGGTGGTGCTGATCGGCTCGCGCAACGAGGACGGCAGCGCCAACCTGGCGCCGATGTCCTCGGCCTGGTGGCTGGGGCAGACCTGCGTGCTGGGGCTGGGCAACAGCTCCCAGACGTCGGTCAACCTGCGGCGCGAGGGCGAGTGCGTGCTCAACCTGCCCTCGGCCGGGCAGGTCGACGCCGTGGACGCGCTGGCGCTGCTGACCGCGAACCCGCGGATCACCGAGCACCGGCTCGCGCAGGGCTACCGGCACGAGCGGGGGAAGTTCGCCGCCGCGGGGCTGACCGAGCTGCCCGGTGAGCTGGTGGCGGCGCCGCGGGCGGCCGAGTGCCCGGTGCAGTTGGAGTGCCGGCTGGAGGAGGCCCGGCCGCTGGCGGGCAACCCGGGGTGCACCGCCTTCGAGGTCTCGGTGGTGCGCGCGCACGTGGAGGAGCGGCTGATCGTGCCGGGCACCGACCACTACGTGGACCCGGTCGGCTGGGACCCGCTGATCATGAAGTTCTGCGAGTTCTTCGGCGAGGGCCGGCGGCTGACGCCCTCGCGGCTGGCGGAGGGCTGGCAGATGCCGGGGAGGATGCCGGCCGCGGTGTGAGGCGGCCGGGCCGCACCCCGGGCCGCGTCCTGGGCCGTGTCCCGGGCCCCGGCTCAGGCGACGGTCGCCCCGCAGGAGTCGCACACCCGGGTCGCGGGCAGTTCCAGGAAGCAGTTGGGGCAGATCGCCGGCGGGCGCGGGGTGGTCGCGGTGGCCGCGGCGGCCGCGGGGGCGGCGGCGGCGCTCTTGCGGCGGGTCACCGTGGTCTTCAGGCGCGGGGCCAGGGCGGGGATGCCGCCGTCGGCGGGCAGGTCGGCGCCGAAGTGCCGGTAGCAGGCGAGCCTGGCGGCGGCGGCGTGCTGCTCGCGGTCCATCTCGTCCAGGACGGGCGGCTGCCCGGCGACCTCCAGCACGTCCTGGTAGCCGGCCCCGACCATGCCGTCGGTGGCGTTCACGACCAGGGCGGTCAGCGGCGGGTCGCCGCGCCGGTGGGCCTCGCGCACCACCAGGGCCAGCACCTTGCCGATCCAGTGCCGCTGGTTGACGCTGGTGCGCACCCCGGAGGCCTGCTGGACGGCCTCGGCCAGCTCGGCGTAGGTGATCACCGCGTGGTAGCGGTGGGCCACGTCCACCAGGGCCGGGTAGGCCGCCCTGGTCCACACGATGTGCGCCTGGCTGACGGCGACGGCCGTGCCGTCCGCCTCCCGCCAGTAGCCGCGCTGCTGCTGCGTCATCCCGTCCGCCCCTCGTCCCGTCGCGCCTGTCGGCCCCCGCCGGGAGCGAGGCTACCCCGCGGCGGTGTCCGGTTTCCTGTCGGGGGCGCGGCCGGGGGGCTTGACTTCAAGTGCTGTTGAAGTCGTCGAATGGGTGCCGACCGCAGCCGTACGGGCTTTCCGCGGTCGATGCCCCGCCCGTACGGGAACGGACCGGGGCCGGGGCCGCCTCCCTTCGATCGTGCCGTTGGCGGCCCCGGCCCTCGTCGCCGTTGCCTCACCGGTGCCTCACCGCCGCGCGGCGAGGCCGTCCAGGGTGAGGTCGAGCAGACGCTCGGCCTGCTCGCGGTGCCCGGCGCCCGCCGAGGTGAGGGCGATGCCCTCCAGGGCGGCGGCGAGGTCGGTGGGCCGGATGTCGGTGCGGATCGCGCCGGCGGCCGCGCAGGCGTCCATGAGCGCGGTGACGGCGGCCCGGATCATCTCCCGGCTGCCGCCGTAGGGGTTGGCCCCGGTGGCGGCGATGGCGCGCAGGGCGTCGATCATGCCGTACTTGGCGGTGGCGTAGTCCAGGAACAGGCGGGTCCAGGCGCGCAGCGCCTGCTCGGGCGGCCGCTCGGCGAGCAGGGCGGGGGCGGCCTCGCACAGCTGGGCCACCTCGTTGCGGTAGACCGCCTCGATCAGGTCCTCCCGGGTGGGGAAGTTGCGGTAGAGGGTGGCGCTGCCCACGCCCGCCTCCTTGGCGATGCGCTCCAGGTGCGCGTCCGGCCCCTGCTCCCCGAACACGCGCGCGGCGGTGGTGAGGATCTTCTCCCGGTTGCGCCGCGCGTCGGCCCGCAGCGGCCGGGGGGCTGCGTCGGTCATCGGTGGTCGCCGTTCCCTTCGTCGATGGTCCGCGACTTGATAAACGGAGGCTCCCCCACTTAACGTGGAGAAAGCGGGGGCGCCTCCGTTTTCACTGTAGGCCAGGGCGCCCGCCGCGCACGCACCGGGGAGAAGGAGGAGCTCATGTCGGGCATCCAGGGCAAGGTCATCGCAATCACGGGCGCCAGCAGCGGCATCGGGGAGGCGACCGCGCACCACCTCGCCGAGCGGGGCGCCCGCCTGGTGCTCGGGGCCCGGCGCCGGGAGCGGCTGGACGCCGTCGTGGACGCCGTCACCGCCCGGGGCGCCGACGCCACCGGCGTCGTCGTCGACGTCCGGCGCCGCGAGGACCTGCGGCTCCTGACGGACACGGCCCTGGAGCGGTACGGGCGGCTCGACGCGCTGGTCTCCAACGCGGGCACGATGGCCGTCTCGCCGTTCGACGAGCTGCGCCAGGACGACTGGGACGCCATGGTCGCCACCCACGTCACCGGCCTGCTCAACGGCATCGCGGCGGCCCTGCCCGTCTTCCGCCGCCAGGGCGCCGGCCAGTTCGTCAACGTCGGCTCCACCGCGGCGTACGCCGTCAGGCCCCCGCAGGGGGTCTACGCGGCCACCAAGGCGGCGGTGAAGGTGCTCACCGAGGGCCTGCGCCAGGAGGCGGGGCCCGACCTGCGCGTCACCCTCGTCTCCCCCGGCTTCACCCACACCGAGGGCGTCGGCAAGGGGGCCGGCCCCGAGGTCGCGGCCGCGCTGGTGCGCCGGCGCGACGAGATCGCCATGCCGCCCTCCGCCGTGGCCTCGGCCATCGGCTACGCCGTCGCGCAGCCGGACGGCGTCGACGTCAGCGAGATCGTCGTGCGCCCCACCGCCCAGGACTGACCCCCGCCGCCCAAAACCGACCCCGCCGCCCGGCCTTCTTCACAATTGCCGTGGACATGGCGTTCTTCTCCCAAGTCCGGGCAAAGCGAAGGCGGTGGGGGGCCGGGGGGGGGCCGGGGGGCCCCCCCCGGGGGGGGGGCCCGGGGGGGGGGGGCCCCCCCCCCGGGCCAGGGAGAG